>JAITHS010000377.1 GCA_031279875.1 Tannerella sp. | reverse complement strand
CATGCCTTGTGCGTCTTTTGCGGCGTCATACTCGGCATTTTCCGACAAGTCGCCCTTATCCCGTGCTTCTGCTATTTGAGCGGATATTTCGGGACGCCTGACGGATTCCAAATAATTTATTTCGGCTAAAAGTTTGTTGTAGCCTTCTTCTGTCATGTAAGTAACAGCCATAAGTATTTTCCTCCTTGAATGAGTATTTAAAGTGCAAAGATACGGGTATTTTTTGTGATACGCAAATTTTTATGTTTTTTTAAGAAGAATTTCCTGTAAAAAATCGTCAAGACAGTCGTCGTTAGTCAGTTGGAATATTTTTTTGAGACGGTATCTAATCATGTGTACAGAGTTTACTTCGAGGTCGAAACACTCTGCTACGGCTACGCTGTCCATGCCGATAGCAAAGCAGAGGCAGTATTTGATGAGGGATACGGATATGTTATCGACGCATTTTTCGTGCAATGTCTCGGCGCAATCGTCTTTGAGCAGTCTTGCGTTATTAATAAGGTCGGTTTTGTCGGGCATTTTGATGTTTATGAGGCGTATGATGTCGCCGATAAGCACGTTGATGATGTCGGTCGCCGTTTGCTTCACGTTGAGTTCTTTTTCGCAGTCTTCGATTTTCTTTCTATACTCTTCAACTTGTCGGTCAAGCTCTGCTTTCTCTCTGTACAGTTGCTCCACATCTTTCTGTAAACCAATAAGTTCTACTTCTTTAAGACAGAAGTCCGACAGCGTTTCGTACTTGTCTAACTGCGACTTTACAGCCTGTTCTTCTTTCAGTTTCAGTTTGAGTTTTATTTCTTCGTTTTCCTTGCGCATAAGGGCTACGGAGCGGTTAAGATTGTTGCGTTTCAACTTTAAGGAAAAAATGGTCAGCATTATCGCGATAAAAAGCAGTATGCAGATTGTGATGTAGATGTTGTAGAGTTTGTGGTTATAGATGAGATCGTCGTTGAGGGCGTTGTATTCCGACTGTTTTTTTTCAAATTCAAGTTGTAACAACATTTCCTTAATGTCGTTGAGTTGCGTATCCCGTTCTAATGTTGTTATCGAATCGGCATATATTATAGCGCTCTGATAATCACCTCTTTGCAGGGTAAGGGTTTTCATCAGTTTGATGTTTTGCGTCAAAGTCGAATACTTGTCTTTTTTATAGCATGAAGCGAGATATTTTCCTGATTGTGATGCTGTTATATATGCCGAATCGGTCATGTCCCTGATTTGGTAGAAGTGGGCTTTTGTTTGCGTTATACGCGCCAAAGCAAGCGTATCATTTGGGTTGTAATGTTGTTCGGCATAGTTTATAAGGCTGTCAATAAGGGCTACGTCGGGTTGTGATTTATAGCACATCAGATTGGCGCAAATTACATGCAGGTCAAGGCAATAGTTGTATAAGTAGTGCGGCAATTTGTTTGTTCGGAAGGCATCGATTGTTTTGATGATGTGGAATATTGATGTGTTGAGCGCCGTAGTGTCGCCGCTGTAACCGAACATTATGGAGTTTTTGGCGGCAATGGCGTCGTTGTAGGCAAAATCAAGCAACGGCGAAGAATAAACTTTTGCCAGCGCTGTGAGATTGATGTGGTTTTTCATTATATAAAAGGTATCCCTGCGGTAGATGCCGCCGATGATACGACTGTGAAGAATTGAAATAAGGGCTTCGGGGTGGCTGTCTATCGGAAAATAGGAGTACTCGTCGAGCGCTTTTTGAAAAAATATCACCGCATCGAGGTTGTAATAATCCGTAAACTTGTGGTAATACATGGCTTTGACGCGGTAGTAGTTGGCGAGGGTTGATGTGCTGATGTGCCGGTCTGTAAATGTTTCTGCCGTGTCGAGGTATGCGGTAGCGGCGTCTTTTCGGGCGGAGCAGATATTTAATTCGGCTAATGCGCTGTAACAAAACAACTTATCGTCGTTGTTTTTTCGTTTTGCCGCTTCCGACTTCAATTGCGAGTAAGTGATGTTCAACATGTCGTAATAGCCGCAGTAAAGCGGCAGCAATTCGTATTGTTTAATGCCGTTCAACCGCTTCTCAAACGGTATTTCGATATCGCACACGACTTTACAGAGCGAGTCGATTTGCGACCGTCCGTAGTCTTTAATCGTTTGCCCCGCATTCAGGTCTGACGACATTAACAGTATGATTATTAACAATTTGAATTTCATTTACTCATACGATATTTATTAAATAAAGAGACGCTGATTATTGCGTCTCTTTATGTAGGTGGTGCCACCAAGAATCGAACTAGGGACACACAGATTTTCAGTCTGTTGCTCTACCAACTGAGCTATGGCACCTTTTGAAGCATGTTTTGCGGTTTTGCGGCGTTTTTGCGGGTGCAAAGGTACGACTTTTTTTTTGATTTGCAAAATTTTTGATGATTTTTTTTTGATTTTTTTGCATCTTCATTCATCAATCATCTGTTGCATTTCGTTTTTTATGCTTTGGATAACCGGTGAAGGTAACACAAACGCTCGCATTCACTGCCTATTTTCGTGCTTTTGTCGTAGCGCTTCGCAACGTTCAGTTCCGCAGTATAATTGTAGAGAAACAGCTCGTTGTTGCGGAGCGCAGGATACAATTGTTCCATTATTCTGTGCCTAACAGCACACGTTTTTGATAATGGTAGCACCAAACGATAGATAATGACGGTACCACGTCATTGCGAGGAACGAAGCAATCCAGAAATTACAGGATTGCAGGAGAGG
>JAITHS010000277.1 GCA_031279875.1 Tannerella sp. | reverse complement strand
GCAGTCCCGCATGGGACGGTACTTTATTAACCGGTGACTTTAGTCTCCGGAGAGAGGAGCCATCATATCAACAATAGTCCCGCATGGGACGACACTTGGTTGCGCCGCTTGCAGGGTTTAAAACCACTGCAAGGGTTCGTGGTACCGTCAACTCTCAACTCTCAACTCTCAACTTATAAAGACGTGGTACCGTCATCCTTTTCGACATACTACGTGCTTTTACCGATAATTTTGGAAAAGTCAAAAATAAACCGTAACTTTGTATTATAGGGGACGAGGAAACGAGGGGACGAGGGAACGAGGAAACGAGGGAACAACAAAACAACAAAACAATGAAACAAATTAACAACGAAACATGGTTATTTTTACTGCTTGGAGTGGCTATTGCGCTGAAAATCATTTTTTTGATATTCAAAATACGCTCCGGCGACATTAACTTCAAAAAATTAAGCACAGCAATGTGGCTAATCCTGACCGGCGTAGTAATGATCTGTATTTCAATGTTTTTCAAATACATTATCCATATTTCGCTCTTGCAGCGAATATTGTTTTACGTCGCAATAGGATTGAAATTTTCCGGTTTGATAATAATCATTGTGAACAAAATACGTGCCCGTTGCTCGAAATAATCATCTGACAATGAGACAGTTATATTTCAATGCCACAAAACAGTTTCGATATTGACTAATTTTGTAACGATTTATACCTTTTTGGTTTGAAAATTTAGTTGTACCTTTGCAGCCGATTTAACAGGAATAATATAATGATTCAATATCGAAAAAAATGATGAAGACAAAATTTTTAACATTTACGGCGTTTGGTGCATTAATGCTTGTAAGCGCCTGTTCGGGAAGTAAAAAAGAGGAAACCGTCGCTTCAACGGTTCAAACGACGGTGGCTGAAAAGCCTTCGATTAAGGTAGCGCTCGTGACGGAACGTCCGGTTGACCAGATTCAGCAATATACGGCAACCGTTGAGGCGGAGGCCACCAACAATATTGCGCCGATGCAGCCTGTACGTATTGAGAAGATATTTGTAGAGGTGGGCGATCGTGTCCGTAAGGGTCAGAAACTTGTACAGATGGATGCCGCCAATCTAACGCAGTTGAAATTGCAATTAGACAATCAAAAGGTTGAGTTTCAGCGTGTTGACGAACTCTATAAGGTCGGCGGCGTTTCAAAATCGGAATGGGAAGCAGCGAAGATGGGTTTGGAAGTACGCGAAACATCATATCGTAACTTGCTCGATAACACGGCTTTATCCAGCCCGATAACAGGTGTCGTTACAGCCCGAAATTATGATAACGGCGACATGTACAGCGGCGCACGTCCGGTGCTGACGGTTGAGCAAATCGTGCCGGTCAAGTTATTGATTAACGTCTCCGAAATTTATTTCACACAAATCGCAAAAGGTCAGAAAGTTAAAATCAAACTTGACGTTTACGGCGACGACGAATTCGAAGGAACGGTCAATCTCGTATATCCTACTATCAGCGCCGCAACGCGCACCTTTCCCGTCGAAGTTCGCGTGGCAAACAACGATTTGAAGATTCGTCCGGGAATGTTTGCCCGTGTAACACTCAACTTTGGGACGCTCAATCATGTTGTCGTACCTGACCTCGCAATCGTGAAGCAAGCCGGTTCGGGCGAGCGGTTTGTGTATGTCAACGAAGGCGGAAAAGTGTCGCGCAAAGTAGTTGAACTCGGACGTCGTATGGGCGAAGAGTACGAGTTGATTTCGGGAGTTGCAAACAACTCGCAGGTAGTTGTTGCCGGACAATCGAAACTCCTTGACGGTATGGAAGTTAAAGTAGAATAAAATCATCCACCGATAAAGATACGCTGACCACCACCCTGAGGAGGAGGCGGACCGTCCGGACTGCCTTCACGTCGGCGGAACATGTCGGACGCGCTACCGCCACCTTTGAATATGCTGAAACGGTAGATGAAATGCAGCATGACGTAACTTTTTAACGTGTTATATTCCGAATAGCGGGTATAATTCGACGTCGTACTGTAAGATATGTTGCTACGTTGCTGTAAGATGTCGTAAATTTTGAGGCGTAGCGTGGCAGCATTGTCGCGCATAAAACTTTTCGACAGCGAGGCGTTCCACAGCAGTTCGTTTTGTTCGTAGCCGGTTGAATACCCCGAATTTGTGGAATAGTTGAGATCGGTCTCAATTTTAAAATTCGACGGCAGATAGAGCGCCGCATTGCCGCCAACGCCGTAGTTGAAAGTGCTGATATTGTTGTCCTTAACTATCGTATTTTTTGTATTGCGGTAAGAAATACTGCCGTTGACGCCAAAGTCGGCATAGTCGGAACGGAAATTAAGCGTCGCACGCTCATTGAGTTGGAGTGATGTGTTTAAGTTTTTGGCTTTATCAATAAAACTGTTCGTGTTGGCATAATTGGCAAAAAACATGTTATTGATCGAAAATTTCTTGTTTTTCAACGGAGTGTTAAAAATAAAATTCACATTACCGTTGTAATTACCGTTTATATTATCGTATGTAGTATATTTTTTGCCTGTCGAAACATCGTTGGTAGTCGCGCTCACGATGTCGTTGACGTTGTATCCGGCGCTTCCCATAACGATAAACGCCGTTTGCTGTTCCGGCAAAAACTTCTGAAACCGCAGTCGTAAACTGTTGACGTATGTTGGTTTGAGTTCAGGATTGCCGACAGTCGTGTTAAGCGGGTCGGAAACATCTTCTACCGGCTGCAATTGCAGCATAGTAGGCTGTGTTGTGCGGCCTTCGTAATCGATACGCATGTTGGTTTGAGTTGACGGATTCCAGTTAAACTGCACCGTAGGCGACCAGTTGACCACATTGCGGCTTTTCGAGTATAAAATATCATCTCCGACAAAAGTACCTGTTTTTTGGTACGACGGGTCGATGTTAAATCCCAAAGTATAGTTGTAGAACTCGCGTTGAGACTTGAAAGCGATGCTTGCCCGCTGTTCTACCGATTCGTTGTGCGACGACTTGCTGTAGGCCGAATCCAAAACGTTGTAAACGCCGTGTTCATCGGTTGTATAGGCATTTTTGAGGGCTTCTCGCTTGCTTTGACTGTAACTGTAAGACAGTTGCAGGAAGTTATTGTTGCCTAACGGCTCTACCACCGACGCAAAAGCCCGCCAGTTATAGTTAGTATTGTGATAATCAGTCTGTTGGTCTATTTTTTCCGAAGGAGTAAGTGGAGATTTGAAATAGTGTGTCAGCGAATAATTGTTGCCGGTATTTTCGGTATCACCGCCTCCACCGGAAAGCGAAAGGCTCAATACACGACCGTCAGGGCTGATTTTGCGGCTCGCTTCGATACGTAAGGAAGCGTTGAGGCCGTCGCCGGAAGAGCCGGAGTTGGAAGTTACGGCGTTAATCGAATCGCGGGCGTTACTGCCGAGCGTGTAAGACGTGCCGAACTCGTTTGAATTTGTCTTGCTGAAAGAAAAATCCGGCGTTATATAAACCTGCGTCAGCGTATCGGGCTTCCATACCATCCTCATATTGACGCCAAGATTGTTGTTGACCCTGTTGGCGGTAGTGCTGTCGTAGTCGAAAGTATTGCCGGAAGGCAACAAGTTCTCCGTTTCGTTTTTGCTTACGGCTTCGTTATCGGAACGTGAGAAACGGATGTTGCCGCCAAGCGTAAAGCGCGGGTTGAACTGTTTGCTGAAATTCGTCCCGATATTACCTGACGTCGTAATACCGCTGTTTCCTCCCATGTTGATCATTATACGCCGTCCGCGACCACCGCCGCCCATATCGCTGAACATGCTCGAAGCAAGATCTGTAAAGCCCATGTTATTAGTGTTATTAATGCCGCCGATGAGCGAAAACTGGTCGTTGTTGATAAATCTGTTGACCATCGCATTGCCTTCGTAGCGTTCGTTACTGCCATAGCCGGCAAAAGCGTTACCAAACCATCCCTGCTTCATGCCCGGACGTATCGTGAGGTTGATAACAGCCTCTTCGTCGCCGTCGTTAAAGCCGGTCATCATCGCCATGTCGCTCAACTTATTGTAAGTCTGTACTTTCTCTACCATTTTTGCAGGAAGATTTTTTGATGCCACTTTCGGGTCGTCGGAGAAAAATTCCTTCCCGTCAACAAGTACTCGCTTGATTTGCTTGCCGTTAACCGTTACCGTTCCGTCGGTTCCGACCTCCACTCCCGGCATCTTTTTGAGCAAGTCTTCGAGCATCGACCCCTCCGCTAATTTGTATGAATCGGCGTTATACTCTACCGTGTCGCCTTTTACTGTAACTTCTACGGCTTTGCCGATAACGACAGCCTCGTCGAGCATAACGGCATCTTCTTCAAGTTCGATTTTTCCCATGTTAACCGATAAATTACGCCCTGTAATTCTAATCGGTTGATACACAGAATGATAACCTATATACGAAACGTTCATCAGATAGTCTCCGGCAGCAATGTTTTTGAGCGTAAATTTTCCGTCAATGCCGCTTGCCACACCTGCCCGCATCGTACTGTCGCTTCCTGAAAGCAACCTTACTGTTGCCGCTTCTATCGGAAATCCCGTTGTCTTTTCAACAACCAATCCCGTAACCTCAATCTTGTTATCCTGCGCCTTCAAACTTGTTGATAATAAGGCGAATAAACTAATACCTGTTAAAACCTTAATAAATAATTTCATAAAATTTAATTTTAACAGATAGACGGATTCGGACAAAAATCGTTTAATCCGGTTTAGCAAAATTAACGTTTATTAACATTTATTTACGTTTTGGATTTGAAGGAAACCAGCCTTTTTCGACGCGCTTCTTTTGTGCAAAGACTTCGAGTATCGACCAGAAGCAAGAAAAAGCGATTACTCCCATGATAGTTGAAAGGATTATGTTGCTGATTATAAGCGACAAAGCGACGAAAACAAAGCCACCGACAAGGAATGCCCACCAGCATCTGACGCCGAAATAATATTCTGCTTTGATGACTAACGGGTGAAAAAGCCCTATAATCAGGAAAGTAGCTATTCCGATTGTAAGACCTGTCAAGTTGTATTCGGTTAAAAAATCTATCATAGATTAATTGTTATTTTAGTGCCGAATTGCAGTGGTTTGCCTTTTTGGATGAATGGTTTGCCGAACGATTCGAAGTAAAAAGCGGCATAGTCGGCGTCGGTCAGGTTGCGCGCCCAGAGATAGAGTGTTACTGCGCCTTTGCTGACGCCTGTTTGTGCGTTAACGACGCCGTAGAACGGTTGCGTAATAGAGTTGGCTTCCGTCCAGTAAATCTTGCCGACGCCGTTGTATTGTCCGGCGAGGGTAAACCGGTCTAAAAAGCGACCGCGCAACAGTTTATTGTACTGTAAACCAAGACTTAAAGTGTGTTGCGGGGTGTAAGGGATATATTTGCCTTTGAAATCTTCGCGAACGTTGTTATAACTGCGGAATACAGCGTGAGTATAACCGTAGTTTAAATCGCCTGTCAGACAGTCGGTTAATATAGCTCTCAAGGACATTTCCGCTCCGTAACTTTCAGCCTTACCGGCATTGCTCAGATAGCGTCCGTTGCCGGTTTCGACAAACTTTGTTATTTGCAGGTCATTGATATCGGTGTAAAAAAGCGTCGCTTCCAAGTGCAACAGGTCTTTGATGAGTTCGCTACGCATACCTGTTTCGTAGTTCCACGACGTTTCGGGACGGTACGAAATTACGTCTTTGACCGCTTTAGGCTCTACTGCCAACGTAGGTGCAAATTTGTTCATCACATCATACTGCATCCGACTTTGCATTATGTCAGCCGACATTTGAACGTTATAACCTCCTGTTTTATAGCCTTTTGCAACCGAAATATAAGTGAATGTACGCGGGGAACACTCGTATTTCAGAGATATTTTCGGCAGTAACTGTTTGAATGTCTGCGATAAATGCTCGTTAATTACCGACGCATCATACATGTTGCTTATATCGGTAGGCGGAACACCGGGGCGAGTTTGCATTTCCAGCATCATCTTTGCTTCCGACTGATAATCAAGCGTTTGCTTCTCCCAGTCGAGACGAATACCTGCCGTAGCCGATAATCCTTCAATAAAGAGATTGTTGTAAGTTGACTGATGATAAA
>JAITHS010000267.1 GCA_031279875.1 Tannerella sp. | reverse complement strand
CCGCCTGCACCTCGAACGTATCGGCGTCAAACTCACGCAACTGTCACAAAAACAGGCCGATTATATCGGTGTGCCTATCGAAGGACCTTATAAGGCAGAGCATTACAGGTATTAGTGGTTAGTGGTAAACGAACTTGTATGCCGATATATATACCCGACAAAAAAAAGCCGCGTTCTTCATAGAGCGCGGCTTTTTCATTTTTTTTAATTAATTTCAAACTTTCAAACTAATGAATAAAAAAATCCATTATATACTTATCCGTTCACTTTCTTCATGTGAGCAATCAGGTCAAGCACTTTGCTTGAATAACCCCATTCGTTGTCGTACCATGATACAACTTTCACGAAAGTGTCGGTGAGGGCAATACCTGCTTTCTTGTCGAAGATTGAAGTGCGGGCATCGCCGATGAAGTCTGACGATACGACATCATCTTCGGTATAGCCGAGTATGCCTTTGAGTTCGCCTTCGGAAGCTGCTTTCATTGCGGCGCAGATTTCGTCATATTTGGCGGGTTTTGCCAGATTGACGGTCAGGTCAACAACAGATACGTCCAAAGTCGGAACGCGCATTGACATGCCGGTCAGTTTGCCGTTAAGAGCGGGGATAACTTTGCCGACTGCTTTTGCTGCGCCGGTTGACGACGGGATAATGTTGCCCGAAGCTGCACGACCGCCGCGCCAGTCTTTTGCCGACGGACCGTCAACGGTTTTCTGTGTTGCAGTAGTGGAGTGAACGGTTGTCATCAAACCGTCGGTGATGCCGAACTTGTCGTTCAGCACTTTAGCGATAGGCGCCAAACAGTTTGTTGTGCAAGAAGCGTTTGAAACAAACTGTGTACCTTTTACGTAAACGTCGAGATTGACGCCGCAAACAAACATTGGGGTATCGTCTTTCGAGGGAGCCGACATAACGACGTATTTGCCGCCTGCGTCGATATGACCCTGCGCTTTCTCTTTCGAGAGGAACAAGCCCGTTGATTCTACAATGTATTCAGCTCCGATAGCGTCCCATTTAAGGTCTGCCGGGTTCCTTTCCGCTGTGATGCGGATAGTGTTGCCGTTTACGATGAGTTGTCCGTTTTCGACGGCAATAGTTCCGTCGAATTGACCGTGAATCGAGTCATACTTAAGCATGTACGCGATGTACTCCGGATCCAGAAGGTCGTTAATACCGACTATCAGGATGTCATTTCTTTTTTGTGCCGCGCGGAAAACCAGACGGCCGATGCGGCCAAAGCCATTAATACCTACTTTAATCATTTGAATATAAATTTATTAAGTGAATAAAACATAAATTTCTTACTAACGAAAATCTCTTTTTCGCGCTGCAAAATTACAACTTTTTTTCGGGATATGCAAATTTTTTTTTGAAATATTTTTTTGTTTGATAAAAAGTTGTTACATTTGCCATATTTTTCAACTAAAAAAAAGTTAGTCATGACAACTACACGCAGAGATTTTTTAAAGACAGCAGGCCTTGCATCGGCAGGTTTTGCTTTGGGCGGCATCAAAATGGACGCCGCAAGTTACGGTAGAATCGTCGGAGCCAACGAAAAAGTCAATCTGGCATGTGTCGGAATAGGCTTTCGCGGCAACGAGATTATCAAAGAGTTTGCTAAAACAAACCTTGCTAACGTAGTGGCTTTGTGCGACATAGACATGGGCGCCAAGCACACACAGGAGGTTATTTCGATGTTTCCTAACGCACCGCAGTTTAAGGATTTTCGACAGATGTTCGACAAAATGGGCAACCAATTTGACGCCGTATGTGCCGGTATTCCTGATTTTGCTCACTATCCGGTTACTATTCACACAATTAAGGCAGGAAAAGGTATTTATATCGAGAAACCTATGTGTCGCACTTTCCACGAAGGAGAGCTGATGATTAAAGCGGCAAAGAAATACCCCAAAGTAGTTACTCAAATGGGTAATCAGGGACATTCCGAAGGCAACTATTTTCAGTTTAAGGCATGGAAAGAAGCTGGTATTATTAAAGATGTAACGGCAGTTACGGCTCACATGAACTCGGCGCGCCGCTGGCACACGTGGGATCCGAAAATCACCAAGTATCCGTTGCCCGACCCGATGCCCGAAGGTATCGACTGGGACACATGGAACATGGCAAACTGGTATCACGAGTACAACGACAACTATCATCGCGGGCAGTGGCGTTGCTGGTATGACCTCGGTATGGGCGCTCTGGGCGACTGGGGGGCGCATATCATCGACACTATCCACGAGTTTCTCGAACTCGGATTGCCTTACGAAGTTAATCCGCTCTATCTCAAAGACCGTAACGATTACTTTTTCCCGATGTCAAGCACGATACAATTCCGCTTTAAGGCACGTAAAAAAATGCCTGCCGTTGATATTACGTGGTATGACGGTACGGACAATATTCCGGCGGTGCCGGAAGGGTACGGCAAAGTGGCTGTTGACCCCAACATTCCGGCTGTCGGAGGCGGCAAACTGCAACCGCAGAAACTTAATCCGGGCAAGGAAATATACTCTAAAACGCTGACATTCAAGGGCGGTTCTCACGGTAGCACGTTAGAGATTATCCCCGACGAGAAAGCCAAAGAGATGGCTTCCAAACTGCCTGACGTGCCGAAATCACCGTCAAATCACTATGCCAACTTCCTCCTCTCCGTTGCCGGAAAGGAAAAGACGCGCTCTCCGTTTGAGATAGCAGGGCCGTTAAGTCAGGTATTTTGTCTTGGCGTTATGGCGCAAAGATTCGGCACAAAGATAGAGTTTGACACTGTCGCCAAAAAGGTTACCAACAACCCGTTTGCCGACGCTTTCCTCTACGGCGCTCCACCGCGTTCGGGATGGGAAGAATATTATGTAATATAATTAATTATGCTGACATTCAAAGACTTGCAAGCAGGGAAAAACTTTTTCCTGCTTGCGGGGCCTTGCGTCATTGAAGGCGAAGAAATTTGTATGCGTATTGCCGATAAAATTGTCGGCATTACGCATCGCCTAAATATACCTTATATATTTAAAGGCTCATATCGCAAGGCCAACCGCTCGCGCCTCGATTCTTTTACCGGCATCGGCGACGAAAAAGCGCTTCGTATCCTGCGCAAAGTAAGCGCAACGTTTGATATTCCGACGGTTACCGATATTCATGAAACATCGGAGGCGGCGTTGGCTGCCGAATATGTCGATGTGTTGCAGATACCGGCGTTTTTGTGCCGTCAGACCGACTTGTTAGTCGCCGCAGCACAGACGGGCAAGATTGTGAACATCAAGAAAGGACAGTTTATTTCGCCTTCATCGATGCAGTTTGCCGCCGACAAAGTATCTGCCGCCGGAAACAGTCAAATCATGCTTACCGAACGCGGCACTACTTTCGGATATACCGACCTTGTTGTTGATTTTCGTAGCATACCGATGATGCAACAGTTTGGTTATCCGGTAGTTACCGACATAACACACTCTTTGCAGCAGCCCAATCAAACGTCGGGCGTTTCGGGCGGATTGCCTCAACTTATCGAAACGATAGCGCGTGCAGCCATAGCCGTTGGCACCGACGGTATATTCGTAGAAACCCACCCAGACCCCCAAAACGCCAAATCCGACGCTACCAACATGCTCCACTTAGACCTCCTCGAAAACCTGCTGACCAAGTTAGTAAGGATTAGAGAGGCGGTGTAAACAACATGAGATGCTACATAACTACTGCATTATCTAATGTTGTGTAAAAGCATTGGTCAGGTCAGTAACCGATTCGCCTTCAAAAGTAATAAGATCATTAACGCCCTCCACTTTTCCGAAAAAAATTCTTTGCGCACATCGCCTTTTGATATAAATTTTATTATCTTTGCGCAAAAATATAGCGTTATGAAAGGAAAAAATACTACAAACAAAAAGATTTGTTTGCTGGCGGCATTCGTTTTACTGCTGTTCGCGCTGTTGGTCGGCTGTACTAAAAACGGCGGCATCGACGACGAGCGGGTCTTTGTAATCGACAACGCTACGTTCGGCATCAGCGCCAACCGCA
>JAITHS010000135.1 GCA_031279875.1 Tannerella sp. | reverse complement strand
TATCAACAATAGTCCCGCATGGGACGACACTTGATTGCGCCGACGCTTATAATGACGGACGTAAGCTCCAAACCGCTTGCAGGGTTTAAAACCACTGCAAGGGTTTTGGGTACCGTCATCCTTTTTCGTTTGATGCTATCATTCCTGCTCGTAATGACGAATCATGTAACACAACAAATCTTCCGAAATTTTGAAAGTTCCTGAAAAAGACCTACCTTTGCAGTCGCAAAACAGAAATAAAATAAAATGAGAAACAATTTGAGTTCACAGATTACGCTGACGCGGATACCGGAAATGTATTACAAGCCGGAAAACGCTTTTGAATACAGCGTATTAACACGGTTTGAGAAGATACCTACCGACGTCCGCGCTAACATGGAAGAAGGCGCTATGGTCATTGCCCGTGAGATAGTTGACGGCATAATTGAAGCCCGGAAATCTAACAAAAAATACGTGCTGGCAATACCCGGCGGACGTTCGCCACATGCTGTCTTTCAGCATCTTATAAATATCGGCAAGACAGAAAATATCTCCTTCGATAACGTGCTTGTATTCCTGCTTTATGAGTTTTATCCTCTCATGGCAGTCGAAAACAGCAACCTCTATCACCTTCGAGAAGCATTCTTCAATCATGTTGACATCCCCGAAGAAAACATCTTTTATCCCGACGGATTTATGAACAAAAACGATATAGGAAAGTTTTGCCGTCGCTATGAAGAAAAAATCAAGGAAGCGGGAGGCATCGATTTGATGCTGCTCGGCGTCGGGCTGGCTGGAACTATCGGACTTAACAGTCCGGGAGCATCGCGCAACTCACGCACGCATCTCGTTCTGATGGACAACACATCGCGCAAAGAATCGGCACAACAATTTAACTCCATCGACGAAGTACCCGCAGGCGTTATCACGATGGGAATAGGCACTATAATGGACGTCCGCCGAATAATACTCATGTCGTGGGGCGAAAGCAAAGCGTCGATTATCAAAAAAACAGTCGAAGGCATTGTTACCGACGCCGTTCCTGCTACATGCCTGCAACTGCATGACAATACCAAAGTAATAACCGACCTCTTGTCGGCTTACAACCTGACACGCATCAGCCACCCATGGCTCGTAACAGCCTGCGAGTGGGACAACAAACTGATACGAAGAGCAATAGTATGGCTATGCCAAATTACAGGCAAACCTATCCTCAAACTGACAAACAAAGACTATACCGATAACGGACTTGCAGGACTGCTTGCCAGCTTCGGTTCCGCTTATGTCGTTAATATCAAAATATTCAACGATATACAGCATACTATAACCGGATGGCCGGGCGGCAAACCTGATGCCGACGATTCTAACCGACCGGAACGAGCCAAGCCATATCCGAAGAAAATAATCGTTTTCAGCCCTCACCCCGACGACGACGTTATCTCGATGGGAGGAACATTACGCCGTATTTGCGACCAACACCACGACGTTCACGTAGCGTATCAAACTTCGGGAAATATAGCCGTCGGCGACGATGAAGTAATACGCTACTGCGATTATCTGCGCGATGTGAGCAAGCATTATGCGCCGAAAGAAAATGTCCTCAAATCCAAAGCCGAAGATATAATCAATTATTTAAGGTATGAAAAAAAGGAAGACGGCAAACCCGAACGCCCCGATGTGCTGTTTATGAAAGGTACTATCCGACGCGAAGAAGCACGACACGCAGCACGCTATTCGGGCGTTAAAGACGAAAACATACACTTCCTCGACTTGCCGTTCTACGAAACAGGGTTAGTGAAGAAAAAACCGATCGGAGAACAGGATATAGAAATAGTAAAACGTCTGCTGCTGACGGTCAAACCCGACGAAATGTTTGTTGCCGGAGACCTTGCCGACCCACACGGCACTCACAAAGTATGCCTCGACGCCGTTCTTGCCGCTATCGACGAAGTAAAAGACCAACAATGGATGCAAAACTGCCGCGTCTGGATGTATCGAGGAGCATGGGCGGAATGGGAAATGGACCACATCGAAATGGCAGTGCCTATCAGCCCCGAAGAACTGCGCCAGAAACGTAACGCTATCCTCAAACATCAGTCGCAAGCCGAAAGCGCACCGTTTCTCGGCGACGATGAGCGCCTCTTCTGGCAACGCGCCGAAGACCGCAACCGTGCTACCGCCGAACTGTATAAACAACTCGGACTGGCTTCTTACGAAGCTATCGAAGCGTTTGTCAGGTATATACCGATTCAATAGATGGCAAAAATCATTAAAGATTGGATATTGCCGATAGCAATGATTGTCGGAGCGCTGACGTATCGCTGGATAAGCGTGCTGGCGCCGCTGACGCCCTATCTCATCTTTTTGATGTTACTGCTCACATTCAGCAAAATATCTATCCGCGACATACGCTTTCATCGCGCTCATCTGTGGCTACTGATGATACAACTCGTTTGCAGTCTCGCAATCTATTACCTGTTAGCCGGTTATGACGTCATACTTGCGCAGGGAGCAATGCTATGTTTGCTTGCACCGACCGCTACCGCCGCTGCCGTTATTACAGGATTACTCGGCGGCAATGTCGGCTTCCTGACGGCTTATACGCTGTTTTGTAATATCGCCGTAGCTATCGCCGCGCCGGTATGGTTCACGCTCACAGGAGCAGGAGCAGGAGCAGGAGCAGGAGCCGACGAAATGACGTTCATGCAGTCGGTATGGCTCATCTGCCGCAAGGTTTTTCCGTTGCTCATCATGCCGCTGTTTATCGCCGCTTTCATCAACCGCTTCTTGCCGAAAGTACGTAAAGCGCTGATTTATATTCCTAAAATGGCTTTTTATCTCTGGGTTGCAGCGCTGACAATCGTTACCGGTGTGATAGTCGATTTCCTTGTCAACAACCAAACAACAGATCTCAAAACCGAAATAGGATTAGTAATTATTTCAATGATACTGTGCTGTTTGCAGTTCTTTGTAGGCAGAAAGATAGGCCGTCGTTACGGAGACCCAATATCATCGGGGCAAGGATTAGGACAAAAAAACACAATCCTCGCAATCTGGATGGCAAATACATGGCTGCATCCCCTTACAGCCCTCGCACCGGCTTGTTATATCCTCTGGCAAAACATTATTAATACTTGGCAATTGAACATTAAAAAACAATAATTATGAATACGAAAAACAAACAAACAGTGCTTATTCCGGTTGATTTTACCGACTATTCGATGCGTGCATGTGCCGTCGGATTTGAATATGCTTACCAAAACAATGCCGAAGTAGTGTTTCTCAACGCTTATTATTCGTCATTGATACACTCGTCGCTGTCATATCTCGGTGTTAAACAGGATGTTACAGATAAAGAATCGGTAGCGATGGCGTTGAAACGGGCGGAAGAAGGGATGAACTGCATGAAAACGGACATCGATACGCAGACTCGCGCCGGAAAGTTGCCGTCGGTTGAATGTAAATATATCATTCGCGAAGGATTGCCGGAAGACGTTATCATCGCTTATTCCAATGATATTCAACCGGCTATGATAGTGATGGGTACACGCGGAAAGAGCCGCAAAAATCTCGATTTGATAGGAAGCGTAACGGCCGAAATCATCGAACATACTCAATTTCCGCTGCTGGCTATTCCCGAAAATGTGGTGTTTAACAATCTCAATGACGCAGAAAATGTGGCTTTTGCCGTATCGTTCAAGCAGCAAGACCTGACGGCGTTTGACCGTTTTAACAGTCTGCTCAAAGGCTATTGTCCGTCGATACATCTTTTTAACATATCCACAAGCCACGATGAATGGAACGAGATACGACTGACCGGTACTCGCGAGTATCTGCAAAAACATTATCCGGAGTTAAGCATCATCTTTACCGTACTTGATGATATGGATTTGCTGCTGGCTATCGAAAAATTTGTTCAGGAAAAAAGTATCGACGTCATAGCGCTTACGACATACCGCCACAGCATGATAGACCGCATCTTCAATCCGAGCATCGCCCGCAAGATGCTGTTTCATACCAACACGGCGCTGCTTGTTATTCCAAGCAGTCAATGTGTTAGCAGGGATGTATCTCCGTAACTTAAAAAGCGGAAATCATGTGTTAAAGCGTAATCGTAGATTTTGTGAATATCTTCCGTGCCGGTAAAAGCGGCAACGAGTAGCATCAGCGTACTTTTGGGCTGGTGGAAGTTGGTCAGCATACGGTTTATTATGCGGAAACGAAAACCGGGTACTATAATAATTTGTGTCGAGGCTGTTATGGCGTCGAGATTATTGCGGTCGCAGTAGTCGATGAGGTTTTGGAGCGCTTTTTCGGTCGATATTTCAGGAGTAGAAGTGTCGTAGGGCGACCATTGGGATACTGTCGGAATTGCGCTGGTTGCCGGACGCACGTCATTGCGAGGAACGAAGCAATCCAGAGAAAACCGTAACGCTGGATTGCTTCGTTCCTCGCAATGACGAATGCCCTGTAAATCATCGGTAGGCACGCAGCAATCCGGCGTTTCGAGTTGTGTTCCTAAAAAATACAGGCTTTCGAGCGTCCTCACGCTTGTTGTGCCTACGGCTGTAATGTTACCGGCATGTTGTTTGAGGGCTTCGAGGAGGCGACGGCTAACAGTAAAAAATTCGGCGTGCATCGCATGGTCGCCGATACGGTCGGTTTGAACGGGTTTAAACGTTCCTGCGCCGACGTGCAGGGTCAGCTCTTCGGTTTTAATACCTTTGTCTTTGAGGTCTTGTAGCACTTCGTCGGTAAAGTGTAAGCCTGCTGTCGGCGCTGCTACCGAGCCTTTGATTTTGGAATATATAGTTTGATATGTCTGTAAATCAGATTCTTGCGTTGCTCTGTTCAGATACGGGGGGATAGGGATAACGCCGCCGGCTTCGAGGATGTCGGCAAAAGTGTAGTCGGCGTTTGACCAGCGAAATGTTATCGTTACGGTTGAATGTTGTGTTGCCGTCAGCGTTACTTCATTTCCTTTGATAATGATGTTCTTTTTCAACTCTCCCGATTTCCAGCGTTTTTGGTTGCCGATGAGACATTTCCAGCGACATTCTCCGCGTGTAGCGAAATTGACGGCGTAGTCGTTAGGCTCGTCGGGTTCGAGGCAAAACACCTCGATTTTGGCACCGGTATCTTTCGTAAACGGCAGTCGCGCCCTGATGACCCGCGTGTTGTTGAAAACAAGCAGCGAACCTGTCGGCAGCAGTTGGGAAAGGTCTTTAAAAACATGCTCCGAAATTTCGCCGCCTCTGTAAACGAGCAGTTTCGACATGTCGCGACGTTCTAACGGAAACTTGGCGATACTATCATCAGGCAGTTGATAATCAAATTGTTGGATATTGATATCCTGTACGTTGTTGAAATTTTCGGGCATTTCGGTTTTGTTTTTTCATGCAAAAGTAGTAATTTTGCACTAAAAAAACGAAGAAAAATGAAAAAAGAAGATTTTTATGACGCCTCCGGACATCAGTTTCGGGCTGTTGCGATAGGCGATAAAGTGCGGTTTTTGAACACAGTCGGCGGCGGTACCGTAACAGCGTTTCATGGTAAAGATCAGGTTTTAGTTGAAGATGAAGACGGTTTTGATATACCCGTGCTTATAGCGGAGTGTGTGGTCATAGAACCTGCCATGGCGGGTAATGCCGCAGTACGACCGAGCGCCTCCGTAACGGTTGAACAAATTAAACCCAAAATAATTGTCCCAAACCCCGGTAAAGTTGAAAATTCCGCCGCTTTTAACCCCGAAGGCGAACAATTGAATATCTCAATGGCATTTGTGCTTACAAAGCCGAAAGATTTTGTTAATACCGATTTTGAGACTTATATCATCAATGAAAGCAATTATAATGTGTATTTTAACTATATGAGTTGCAAAAACCGTTCGTGGACAAGCCGTTGCCATGATATTGTCGAATCGGACACGAAAATGTTTGTGGAAGAGTTTGAAAAACAGTCGGCTAACGAAATAGAGCATTTATGTGTGCAGATGCTGGCGTTTAAAGACGGACAGCCTTTTGCATTAAAAAGAACGATGACGGTAGAGTTTCGGTTTGATACCGTCAAGTTTTACAAAAGGCATTGTTTTATTGCTAATGATTTTTTTGACGAAGATGCTATCATCGTACCGTTAGTAGTAAATGATACGCCTCAACGTCAGATGCTTATCTCGGCCGAAGAACTCGAAAACGCCATGATTTCGTCGAAGCGTCGCACAAGAAAACACGATTCCTCAACTTCACCTGTCGGCAAACCGAAAACCATTCCGCCGGCAATACTCGAAATCGACCTGCATATCAATCAATTACTCGACACAACAAACGGTATGAGCAATGCGGATATACTTGAATATCAGATGCTAAAGTTTCACGAAACGATGAAAGAAAATCTTAACCGTATCGGGCAGCGGATAGTGTTTATTCACGGCAAGGGAGAGGGCGTTTTGCGGTTGGCAATCGAAAAGGAACTGCGCTCAATCTACAAAAATCGCATTGAGTATCAGGATGCTTCGTTTCGCGAATATGGCTACGGCGCTACAATGGTTACGATAAGAACAGCAAATTTTAAAGCATCATGATCGAAATTGAGCGAAAATTTTTAGTCAAAGACGACAGTTTTATCCATCAGGCATATCAAGTTCACCATATCGAACAGGGCTATCTATGCGCCGACAGAGAACGAACTGTTCGTATCAGAATACGTGAAAATGAGGGCTTTATAACCGTCAAGAGCGGCTCTGACGCAAAAGGCCGTAGCCGTTACGAGTTTGAACGCCTGATACCGCTTGAAGACGCCCGTGAGATGATGAACCTTTGCCTGCCCGGACGTATCGACAAAATGCGCCATTACGTTAAAGTCGGCGAGCATACATGGGACGTAGATGTTTTTCACGGCATCTTCGAGGGCTTGATTATTGCCGAAATCGAACTCCAATCCGAATCCGAAACATTCGACCGCCCTTCATGGCTCGGTGCCGAAGTTACCGGCAACCCGAAGTATTACAACGCTTGTTTAATTAGTTCCCGTACATAACCAATTAAGAATTAAGAATTAAGAATTAGGGGTTGGGTTACGAAGAGGCAGGCGCCGAGAGCAGCGACTTCGGCTTGAGGCGAAAGGGTCATGTTGCAGTTGAATTGCTGTTCTATGATGTTGATTAGCAACGGATTCTTTGTGATGCCGTTGCCGGCGCCAACTAATATGGTTTTGTTTTGTCTTATTTCGTCGGGAAGTTGCAGGAAAAAGTTATGCAGCTCGTCGGAAATGCCTTTTAAAAAGCTGATAATCAGGTTTTGAGGCGTAAAATTAGTTGTTGAAATATTGGATATACTGCCTTTTTTTGAAGGCTCCGAACGGGTACCGTTAAAAAGTGTTTCGGTTATCGGTAATTCGTCGGCGGCGTCAACAGGTATTGTCGTCATTATGTCGTATAAATCAGGCAATTCGGATGGGAACCTCGAAAAAATCAATTTTTGGAGGTTCCCAGATGTTTTTGTTCCGAAAAATTTCAATGTTGCTTCAAAGAAATCTTTCAGAACGGCAAACGATTGTCCGCCGCACAGAGCAGCGCCGACGAGGATATATCCGCCACCCGGAAGCGGGCGCGTATCGAGAGACGGAACAGCCGTGTATTTTTCGGAATATACGGAAATCTGACTGCTTGTGCCGATCGTAATATGCACGGAATGAGGTATATCGCTTACCGAGCCGATAAAACTTGCCTGATTGTCGCCGATAGCCGAAAAGACGGGAATGCTGCCCTGATGAAGACCGGCAAAAGCGCCGGAAGGTTTGAGTTCGGGCAAAAACGAAGCATCAATACCAACTTTTGTCAGCGCCTCCGTATCGAAGCAGAGCTTCTCCGTATCAAAAAAACCAAGAGCAGCGCCGTTCGTATAATCGATAATCGGACTTGCGGTTTTTGACAGTTTCATGACCGCATAATCCATTATGGTACAGAGTTTTACGGCATTGCAAGGAACGAGATTATTTTTTTGATTGTAAAAATGAGTTACTAATCCGTATCCTGTTGCGGTACGATAATTTGTAAGTTCGGTCAGATATTGCGAATATGTTAAATTGTTGATAAAGAGTTGCGAACCTCTGCCGTCCTGCCATGTATAGAGCGGAGTGAGAGCGTTGCCATGCTCGTCGATATAAAGTATTCCGTGCATTTGTCCTGTAACTCCAATAGCCTTTATATCAGGGTATTGTGCAGTAAAAAGACAAATTATTTCGTTAACAATATCCATTATAATCGACGGATTTTGTATTCTTTCCCATGCCAAAGGCGATAGGATATGCGCCGTGTTTTGTTTTGTTACCGAATCATAAGTTTTGTTAACCGCGTCATAAACTATTCCGCAAATCGAGCTTGTTCCGATGTCGATACCGATATAATACATAAAGATTCACTTTTTTAACTTTCCCGCCATACAAAACAGATAAACCACTAAAACCGTCAAAACAATTACGGCACCCCACTGTGCATGGAAAAAATCGGAAAAAGCGCCCATCAGAAGCGGGAAAACAGCTCCGCCGGAGATACCCATAATCATTAAGCCCGAAATTTCATTTTCGCGGTCAGGTTCGGATCGAATTGCGGTAGAAAATATCATCGGAAAAATGTTGGAATTACCGAAACCCGTCAATGCGATGGCTATGTAAAGCATTGTTGTATTAGTAGAAAAGAAGAGTCCGACAGCCGATAATATCATCATTATTACACTTATAATGAAGAAATTACGCATTGAGAATTTAGCCAGAATAAATGTTCCCGAAAAACATCCTGCGACCCTGAAAAGGAAGTACAGACTTGTAGCAAAACCGGCGTCGGCCAATGATATTCCGGTGCGTTCCATCAGTATTTTCGGTGCGGTAGCGTTCAAGCCGACGTCAATTCCCACGTGCGCCATGATACTGAAAAATAGCAGTAAAATTGTGCCGTTACCCAACAACTTAAAGCAATCGCCGAATGACGTTTTCGATTCGTAAGGTTGCTCTTCGATTTTTGTTACCTTTAAACAAGCAAACGACAGTGCCGTGAGAGCCGCATAAACAGGGAAAAACAGTTTCCAGTCGCCGAAATGTTTGGCTGCAAAACCGGCAATTACGGGCGCCGAAAATGATGCTATTGCCTTAACAAACTGTCCCAAAGTAAGTATGCTTGCCATGCGTTGTCCGCCTACTGCATTTGAAATCAGCGGATTAAGCGATACCTGCATCAAAGTATTTCCAATTCCTAACAGCGAAAAAGATAGCAACATCAGCGGGAAGTTATATCCGATAACAGGAATAATCAGCGCCAATACGGTAACGACCAAACTCAACAAGACGGTATTGCGCCGCCCTATTTTGTTCATTAGCAGACCGGTAGGTACCGAAAAAATGAGGAACCAGAAAAAAACCATCGAAGCGAAAAAATTTGCCGTCGTGTCGGACAATTCAAAATCTTCCTTTGCATAATTGGAAGCGATACCGACCAAATCAACCGTGCCCATAGCAAAAAATGCCAGCATGACAGGTATCATTTTAAAAAGAATGTTCTTGTTGTTCATATATTTTAAATTATTTTAATATTGGCATGATAGTTATTAAAATTTATTAATAAGATTTCCCAAGCGAATATGTTTCAGTTCAACGCCTTTTGTACGAAACAGCAACTGCTTGACAGTCAAGTCGGGACGGTATGTAATCAGCGTGCGTTGACCGGCTATTTCGACGTCAATCAAAGACCCTCCAAGTT
Organism: Tannerella sp.; assembly: GCA_031279875.1. Classification (GTDB taxonomy): domain Bacteria; phylum Bacteroidota; class Bacteroidia; order Bacteroidales; family Tannerellaceae; genus Tannerella. The sequence goes on along the minus strand of JAITHS010000135.1, from coordinate 2,092 downwards.
TATCGGAACCTTTTACAATAACGCGGACGGTAAAGGGTTTATCAACTCCGATAAGATTTTCGATAGCTTCCGGCGCCGGATATAATCCGTTAGAGCCTCCTTCGCGCAGGGATTTTGTTTGTGCGGAAAAACCATTGAACGCACCGGCCGCAAACTGCGCCCTCTTTTTGTCGGAGCAGATTTGCAGTTCACAGGCATTTGTTTCGTTGTTTCCTTCCGAAAACACGATGCCGAACTTCCCTCCTCCCTTTGCCGGAACAACCTGAAAAGATAGTAAAAACGATTCGTTGTCGTTCGCAAATATTTGATTATCAGATATTGACGAAGCTAACGAGATTATTTCGCCGGTTTGCGGAGTGATTTCGTCCATCCACTTTGTTCCTATTCGTCCGTCTGGAAACTGTGTCAGTTCGCGGATAATGAGCGGCCCGCCCCAACCTCTAATCGGCATCCATCCGGCCATGACAAACCGTTTGTCGTGGATTTGCGAAACGGCAGGCACACCCGTTCCGTCATAAAAATCAAGACCTTGTCGGGCGAGATCAACATAAAGCGAATCGTCTGTTCCGGCAGGCTTAATCCACTGATTTACAAATCCTCCGATAATGTAATCGAACTTTCCCCAGCGGAAGAAAAAAGTACAGTCACCTCCCGGAGGGAAATCTTTGTTCAAGCATCGCCAGCCTTGATCGACGGATTGCGATTCCCATGTACCTTTCGCTTGATAGTTGGCCAACAATTTGAGTTTGCCGTCAGGGTCAACATATACGCTCGGATTTTCGCACGGATGAAATATTACGCCTGTTTTTTTGAAACCGGCAATGCCGTCGTCGCTTATCGAATAAGTTGCGCCGGCCGGATATTTTTGTGACAAATCGACGTTGAAAGTGCCTGTAAGACCATGTTTTTGAATAAAATCCCACTGCATCGGCAAATTAGTCTGTTCGTGCGGATAAATGCGCGTAGTATGCAATCCGTAACTGATGCACAGTTTGTGGTCGAAGACAAAAGGCGTTCCTGTGCCGAACGTTTCCCACTGTTCTTCGATCGGGGTAGCCGGTTCGTGTTCAGTCCATGTTTTAAAATCGGTTGTTGAGAGATGTTCAAAATAATGCCCTCCGCGTCCGAATTTAGCGGCATGATGTCGGCGGTCGTAAAGATAAAACACATGATAACGACCTTTATGATAGATAGTTGCTACATCGCCGACCCACGCATTATGTCCGGTCGGCGTCCAATATTGAATTTCGGACGATGTTTCGGAAACGGTTTCGGACGGCGTTTCGGACGGCGTTTCTGTCGGTGTCAAGCGTTTTGGTGTCAGTGCGGGATAGTAAAATTCGGCTTTTGGGGTATAGTCGGGATTGATTTTGCAACTGTTTTTTTCTTCCCACAGGGGGTATCCTATTGCAAAATCATTGTCTGACAGTTTTCCGTCAACAAACAAAGTCCAGCACACGCCTGAAAAATTCAACACTATTTCGTGTTTGCCGAAAGGCTCATCGAGCATTGCAAGCGGGATACCGACAATCATGTCTTGTATTTCATCTTTGTCGGGATAAAGTTTTAATTTCAGTGCGGCTTCCAAAACGGGACATGAATTGTCGGGCATTTTAAATGCCGGATAATTCTGACGGTCGCGGGTGTTGCGGTCGTGTTGTCGCAGCCTGACAGTGAGAATGTTATGTATTTCCAGAACAGTTTCTTCGTTTTTGAAAGGCTTTGTTGTTAATGAGAATTTGAGTGTAAAGCCTTTTTTCGGATCGTCGGGAAGCGTTATATCAGCCTGCGAAGATTGAGGATTAAGCGTAGCGGAAGCCGTTCGTCCGTCGAAATCGAAAGTTCGGGCGGAAGAAAGCAACTCAACCTTTACCGGCACCCCTGTGTCGGTGTTATTCGTACAACTTACGGTCATACCCATATACAAATGTACAAATAAAACTTTAAATAAACAAATTTTTTTCATAAAATAATAATTATTTGGTGTCTGTCCGGTAAAGTGCTGCGTTTCTACTAATGACGTACAGGGCATTCGTCATTGCGAGGTACGAAGCAATCCAGAATACAGGAAGTAATCCGGAAGGAAAAAGCA
>JAITHS010000177.1 GCA_031279875.1 Tannerella sp. | reverse complement strand
AATCAGAGCGCCAAGCCTAACGAAAATGAGGTAACAATTGCCGGAGAGCCGCAAAACATATCCCGTCATACTCCGAACAGAATAGACCCTACCAAGACCCCTCCGGGCGCAGTTGCGTCGCAGGACATCGACAGTTTGCTCAACCCCAGATACAGTTTTGACAACTTTATCGAAGGCGAAAGCAACCGCCTTGTACGCGCCGTAGCCGAGCGGATAGCCACAGAGCCGGGCAAAACAGCCTTTAATCCACTCTTCATCTATGGAGCTTCGGGAGTGGGCAAAACGCATGTCTGCCATGCCACAGGCCTTAAAATCAGAGAACTGTATCCCCAAAAGAGAGTGGTTTATGTTTCTTCCAACCTGTTGAGACTGCAATTTACCGATGCCGTGCGCAAAAATGTCATCAACGACTTCCTGACTTTCTACCAGAGCATAGACGTACTGCTCATCGACGACATCCATGAAATGATAGGAATGACTAAAACGCAAAATATTTTCTTCCAGATATTCAATAATTTACATCAGTTAGGCAAACAATTGGTGCTGACGTGCGACCGTCCGCCCGTTGATTTGCAAGGCATGGAAGACAGGCTAATATCACGCCTCCGCTGGGGTATGACGGCTCAAATTGAGCGTCCCGACATCGAACTACGCAAATCTGTTCTTCGTAATATGCTCACGCGCGAAGGGCTGAAAATTAACAACGAGGTGTTTGACTTCATCTCCGAAAACGTTACCGAAAACATCCGAGACCTCGAAGGCGTCCTTGTCTCGCTCATGGCGCATTCTATCCATACCGACATGGAAATCGACCTTGCACTTGCCAAACAAGTTGTAAGCCGCTCCGTCAGGCTCGAAAAGAAACAGTGTGACATCAAAAAGATACAGGCTGCAGTCTGCCGTTTTTTCAATCTTGACGAATCACTGGTTCAGACGCGCTCGCGTAAGCGTGAAATAGTCAATGTGCGACAGATAATAGTTTACTTTGCAAAGAATTACACTAATTCTTCATGGACACAGATAGGCAAAATGGTCGGCAATATCGACCATGCAACTGCAATTTACAGTTATAATACTGTTGCTCAGCAGATGCAGGTCAACAAAACGTACCGAACGACCGTCGAAACAATAGCAACGACCCTGAAATAGGTGTCTGTTTAATGTTTGGGGGCGTCCCCTCGTCCCCTCGTCCCCTCGTCCCAAGTGAGTATATTTTGCGATATTTGTACACTTATAGTAAATAGCGCTTGAAATGGACATAAAACATGACGACATATATCAAGCCGACACTAACGGCTTTCTGACGAGTATCTACAACACTTTCGCTAAGGATATGTATAGATACGGATTGGCTTTATGTGCCGACGAATGCCTCGTTGAAGACGCTATTCATGACCTGATGGTTGATTTCTGCCGACATCGCGATAACCTCCTCAATGCCCGTAACGTAAAAGTATATCTCTTTCAGGCGCTTCGATATCGGATTCTGCTGCTGCAAAAAAACAACGGCATGTATTCTAATTTTGATGAAGAAACGGACTTCTCCGCCCTTGATCCCGTCCAGGACGTGGAGACACTCTATATCGAAGAAGAAGAAGAGTCCGACAAAAAGATGCTTGTCGAAATGATGATGTCGCGCCTCAACATACGGCAAAAAGAACTGCTATATCTGCGGTTTACCGAAGCTCTTCCGTTTGACGAGATTGCGGCGATGATGAACATCAACCGGCAATCGGTACAAAATCTCTTTCAACGAGTGATCAACAAACTAAAAAAGGAATTTGCAAAAAATGAAAAAGTATTCTGACTATAAATGTATAGACTTCCTCGAAAACGATGCCTTTGTCAAAGATTTTTCGGATGGCGACCACGCTCTTTGGAGCAAACTTGCGGCTTGCGGAGAAATTGATATTGATGAATATGTTGAAGCAGGCAGACTTGTTGAGGTATGGCAAAAAGCTATTCCACAAGTCGATGATGCAAATATTGAAAGGCTGAAAACAAGAGTTTTACAAACGATTGCAATTGGAGGGGACGAGGGGACAAGGGGACGAGGAGACGAGGGAGTGAGGGGACGAGGAGACAAGGGAGTGAGGATAGCCCTTTCCATCGCCGCCGGCATAGCCCTGTTGCTCGGTTTGTTTTATGCTTATACTGTAATCAACAATCCGGAGCGGCATGAAACCGATTACTCCAAATACCGCGTAATTAGTGAGCAACAGCAACCGAATGAGATAGTTGTCATTACCGATACGAAAGAACTGAAAATCAGCGAAGACAATCCCAAAGTGATATACAACACGCAAGGCACCTTGCAGGTCAACAACAAAGTTATTACCGAAAAACCGGCGAAAACGACGCTCAAACAGGCAAAAGCACCTGTTCCAAACCGTCTGCATGTACCTTACGGCAAACAAGCGCAACTGACTTTCTCTGACGGCAGCAATTTATGGGTCAATTCAGGTACGACGGTTGTATATCCCGAAACATTTATTGGCCGGACGCGCGAAATCTATGTCAACGGTGAAGTCTATGCCGACATAGCGCCTGACGCCAAAAAGCCGTTCGTAATCAAAACCGATGACATTGAAATTAATGTTGTCGGTACACAACTCAATATTTCGGCATACAGCACCGACAATTTCAGCCGCATCGTACTTGTAGAAGGGCAAGTCAGCGTCAACCGCAACGAAAACAATCTTAAACTCGCGCCCGGACAGGCTTTTACCGCTACTGTTGACGGCAACACCCTTGAAATGGTTGATACCGAAAAATACACGTCATGGAAAGATGGCGTTTACATCTTCGACGGCGAACCGATAGAAACCATACTGCTCAAACTTGCCCGCTATTACAACGTTACGGTATTGCTTCCGAAAGAAGATTCGGAAACGGAATTTTTCGGCAAATTGGAACTCAAAGACGATTTCAACGCCATCATTCGCAACCTTTCGGATATAGCCGCATTCAACTATGCAGTCAAAGACAATCAATACTCAATAAAATACAGAACAAAATGAAACACGGAAAAACAAAATTCGGAGCACTATTCCGGATTCTCATGCTTGCATGTCTCCTGCAAAGCGTTATGGCGCAGGGAGCAAATCTGACTGTGGAAATGCACAACAAAACGGTAAAAGAAGTGATACGCCAAATCGAAACCGTCAGTGAATACGTCTTTTTTTACAGCGGCAAAGACGTTGACAAAAACCGCCGCGTAACAGTCAAAGCCATCGACCTCCCTGTCGAGAAAGTCCTCGAACAACTGTTTGCCGGTACCGACAACAGTTACCGCATCGACGGGCGACAGATTTTTATCACACGCAACTCTACAAAAACCTTACAGGCACCCCAACAAAGGCCAGACCGCGCCCAGCCTGCCCGCAAAACTGTTACCGGAGTTGTCAGCGACGAGACAGGCGAACCGTTAGCAGGTGCGGCAGTAATCGTTAAAGGCTCTCCGCGAGGCGTTACCGCCGATTCCGACGGCACATTCTCAATAGAAGTATCGCCCGACGACATCCTCGAAATGTCTTACATCGGTTACGAGACGCTACAAGTAAAAGTAGGCAATCAGACCTACATCAGCGTCAAACTCGAACCCAAGCGCAACGAACTCGACGAAGTAACCGTAGTGGCGTTC
>JAITHS010000303.1 GCA_031279875.1 Tannerella sp. | reverse complement strand
TTTGTTATCGAACTGAAAGTGGCATACAAGCCGGAAGACATTCCCGCCAAACTCGCAGAAGCCGATACGCAGATAAAATCAAAAAACTACCTTACGCCCTATCCCGACGCAATTGCGCTGGCAATGGTGATAGACGATACAAAAAGACAAATACATTAGTGGTTAGTGGTTAGTGATTAGTGGTAGCACGAACCCTTGCAGTGGTTTTAAACCCTGCAAGCGGTTTGGAGCTTACGTCCGTCATTGGTAGCAGGAATGGTAGCACTAAACGAAAGGTAATGACGTGGTACCGTTACCCGTTTTGCGGAATGGCGCAAAATTATTTTGCGCGCAACAAAATACTTTTTACCTGATTATATTCTGTTTTATCAAGTATCAGCCACCGGAACAAGGAGAGATAGAGAGCCGAACTTATCAATACCGTCGCAATCAAACGCCACAGACTTTCGCTTCCAACCCATATCGTAAAACCGTAAATAGCCGATAAAACGATGACGCATGACAGTATAAGTTTTGACATCACCGATACCATGAACCGTTTAACATCAATCCCAAGTATCTGTTGAGCATAATACAATCGAACAATCATACCCATAAACTCAACAACCGAAAACGACACCAATGCCCAATAAATCGGATAGCCGACTTTGAGAAGCAAATAAACCGTCGGCAAGGCTATCAGCCGTATGATTGACATAACCGTCTGATAATGTCTTATATTGCCCGTCGCTATTATACCGCTTTGCAATCCGTAAGTCAATTGCATTATCAACATGCTCACCAGTACCAATCGGCAGAAAATAACGGTATATTCAGGCACTTCTTCTAACCAGAAATCTAATATGTACGGCATTTCAACAATCACCGGCGTTACAAAGAATGCCAGCAAAAAAAACGACATCTTGCAGCCGAAAATACTCAACCTTATTGCTCTTTCTTTGTCGCCACCGCCCTCACTTTTCATAATCAGCGGATTTAAAACACCCATAAGCGATGCCGTAACAAAGTTCATCTGACCGCTCACCTGATTGGTTATAGCGTAAGCAGTATTGACAACTACCCCTCCGAATACATTTAATATCCAATTCATCCCCTGACTCGAAAAAATAACACATACCGGCTCCAAACTTGTCCAGCCCGAAAACCGTGCCATCTCGCGCAAAAGCGACATGTCGAGAGGCTTCGGCGAAACGCTACGACCGTATCGCCGACACCACAACATTTTGTAAACATTCGACAATACATATATCGCAGATATTAAAATGCTGTAAACTATCAACTTATCTGCCGTTACATAAAACAGTAAAAACGCAACACCTAATTTGGCAATCGACTCTACGATGTATATTATCGCCACAACAAACAAATCTTCGTTAGCAATAATCTGTGATTCATAAGGCACAGCTATAACGATAGTAAAAAACACGCTGACGGCAACACACTGAAAAATGATCTTGACATCATAAAGTTTATCCGGCGGAACGTTAAGCGTATCGGCAAAGAAAAAAACTATTATCTCGATCACTACAACAAAAACAATACCCAAAACAAAGCTTATCTTGCTCGCAATACGGCATATTTGATAATAACGCTCGCGGTCGTTCATCCCCAGCGCGTGCGACATATATCTCTGCGCCGCTATACTTGCCGATGTCGAGAAAAACGACAGCATCCCAACAATACTCGCTACAAGATTATACACCCCAAAACCGTCCTCACCCAATTGAGCAAGCACAATCCGCGTCGCAAAAAAAGTAACGCCGGCCGAAACTACCGCCTTAACGTACATCAAAAAAGTATTGAAAGCAACTCGCGTTTCTGATTTCATGTTTCTTTAACGCCCAAAAAAGGCGATTTATTATGTTATGATAAAATAAAATATCCTTACATGCGTTATAATATTTATGAAATTTGTAATATTTGCCGATAAAAATCATGATTTTATCAAACCCATAGCCGAAGGACTGGCTAAAATGTTGAAAAACGAACAACAGCAATGCGTTATCTATTATGGCGGCAGGCATTGGTTGCTGCAACAAAATATCATCAAAGAATTTTTTGCCGATATAGCAAAGTTTTTTGCAAACCTCAAAGCAAGAAAAAAAAACCTTTATGTCTATCGCTTTTGGCAATCGGTTACTTTTATGAACCGTAAACGAAAACGTGAGTTGCAACAGTGCGACTGTATAATATTAGTTCTGCACTGCCCCGGCTCTTTTTATTTCAACCTTCAACGTATCGAACAACTGCGGCGAAGGTTCAATAAACCTGTCGTGAATTATGATCTTCACTTTATGCCTAATCAGGGATGGTATAAAAAAATCAAGCAGCAAAACGTATCTAACTATGGTTTGGAACGGTATGACTGGTATTTACCGGCAAGCCTCGTTTCCGAATATGCGCTTCCCAAAGAGATACCGCAAATTTACTCTCATGTCGGTTTTGACGTCAAATCACCGTCTCTCTACCCGGAACAAAAGGAATTTACCGCCCTGATCGATTTTGAACGCAAAGGTTATGAAGCCGAACGAGCCATACAAATACAGGCGTTAAAAGAAACGAATACCCCTTATGTAGAACTCAAAGGACGTTATACTGCCGACGACATCCGTAGTATTTACCGTCGGTGCGGGATGTATTTTCCGGCATTCCGCGAAAGTTTCGGACTGCCCATACTCGAACTGCAACTGTGCGGATGTACCATATTTACGCCTTTCCGAGAGTGGGTGCCGGCTCATTTTCTTAACAAAAGTGTTAATGTAAAAGGAAACGGCGATCCGGGTAGCAACTTTTTTGTCTATAATAATGATATTGAAAAACTTAAATCCATGATTATCAATTTAAAAGAACATTATAATCCACAAACTGTTATAGACCGTTTTAAGACCGAATATCCTTTTTACTATTCTTATAATAAGGAAGAAATGAAGTCTTTTCTGCAAAAATTACAAAACAAAGAGATTTCTCCCGATTCTCATCTTAAATATGAGCAATACAACAGGTTTATCAGTACCGAAGATGATGTATGGCTTTATGAGAGTTGAGAGTTGAGAGTTCACTATGTTGTCAATTTGTAAAACAAAAAGTTGTCAATTTGTAAAACAAAACTATGTCAATTTGTAAAAAAGTTGTATCTTTGCCGAAAATTTAACTGATATGCAGTATATTAAACGAATTACGGAAAACGAATTACAAAGGAAGTTAAACGCTTCCGGTGCGGTTTTGATTAAAGGTCCGAAATCGTGCGGAAAGACCGAAATGGCAAAACAGTTTGCCAAAAGTATTTTACAGGTCGATAAAGACGAGCGTGTTGAGGCGGTAATGTCTATTGAAGGACAGTTTATTCTTACAGGTTCCGCAAATCCCGAAGAACAGGCAAAATTGCACAGCGGCGCAGGCAGATTTACAGTTGTGAAAATGCACACTATGTCGTGGCAGGAAATGGGTTTCTCAACAGGCGAAATTTCAATGGAAAAATTGCTTTCGGGCGAAGTACAATCAACTTTTGATAACGAAATTGATGTGGAACTGATTGTTGAGCGAATGTTAAAAGGCGGCTGGCCTGCTCTGTTGGATGTTTCAATCGAAGATGCTATGGAAATCAATCAAGGCTATATAGATTTGCTTGCGGAGGCGGATATGAGCCGAGTTTCAAATGTAAAACGCGACCCTGTGAAAATAAAAATTCTTCTTAAAGCTATAGCGCGTAATATCGCTACTTTGGTTGAAAACACGACGTTGGAAAAAGACATTAAAAGTAAAGAAACAGATACTTTGTCGCGCCCGACTTTGATTGATTATTTGGATGCTCTTGAACGATTGATGATATTTGAAGAACAGCCCGCTTTCGGTATGCACATTCGCTCCGCTAATTCGTTGCGGAAAGCCCCTAAACGGCATTTGTGCGATATATCACTCGCAATTGCGGCTTTGGGATTAGATAAACAGGCATTACTTGATGATTTAAAATACTGTGGATTTTTCAGGGCAAATTGAAGATGCCGCCAAAAATTTGTTGCATTTCAATTCAATTATTGACACAGCAAAAACAAATCTGCCGAAATCGTTAAACATTATCACCGGAACAGGAATGAGTTATCGTCGTCTTGACGGAATAAATGTCATTTCGCTGGGGTCTCTCGGAAAATAAAATACTCCGTCATTGCCGGTTTGTTTTGTTTACAATCGGCAATGCTATGATGCCGACCAGACCGGTAAGTATCAGCCAGACAGTCTGGACGGTATATACGATCAAAGCAAAAGCGCCTGCGTCGGTTTTGCTTACGCCGAATGCAACAAACGTCGATATAACCATAAAATGCCATACTCCGATACCGCCCTGTACCGGCATTGCAACGCTGATACTGCTCATCGCAAAAGCAATCAGCCCGATGCGAAGACCTAAATCGGCGGTAAAATCAAACGCATAAAAGGTAATGTAAAAATACAGAAAATAGCATACCCAAATCATGATTGTCTGCACGGTAAAGAGCGTTTTATGCTTCGTTTTAAGCAAACTTTTGACGCCTTCCCATACCTCGCCAAGCAAATGACGCGCCTTTTGAACAATTTTGACGTGTTTGTATTTAACCAAAACGAACCATATCAGAGACACAAAAGCCGTTAACGCGATATAAGTCCACCATGAATGCGTTGCGGCATTTATCATTGCGATGAATTTCGGCGGATTGTCGGCAAAAAATTTATTGAAAAATCCGATGTTGAAGAAATACAGGCAAAACATCAGCACACTGACGACTATCCAATCCATTATACGGTCAACGAACAGCGTGCCGAGCAATTTCGAAAACGGCACTTTCTCATATTTGGCCGTAACGCCGCAACGCCACAATTCACCCAAACGCGGCAACACATAATTGATGGCATAGTTACCCAAAACGGCATAAATAGCGTTACTTCGCTGTATCCGTTTGCCCAGCGCATCAATCAGATTACTCCACCGATATGCACGGAAAATATTTCCCGCCAGTCCGAAGATTAGCGAAAAAAGAATGATATCATACCGCACGCCCTGACGTATGATTTCCATCATCTCGCCGATATTCTGATTGCGATATACATACCACAGCAGCAATATTCCCAGCGAGAGGGGCAGTATTATTCGGAATGTTTTATTGATGATATCTTTTAAAGTCATATATTATTTGGTTACAGGCATTTTTCACGACTTTTTTCTCCCAGATAGCCTCCGTGATGCCGGAGAGCGTAATCGGCACAGGTAAAACCGATATTTTTCATCACGCTTACAACGAGAGCGTCGCCGATAACCGTCATCACTGTTGTAGATGTAGTAGGGGTAAGACCGAGCGGGCATACTTCGACAGGCGCGCCGGTAGCAAGACAAACGTCGGCTTCGTGCGCCAGAGGGCTGTCGGGATTGGCAGTGATGACGATAAATTTGACATCGGGAGCAAGACGACGGGCAAGAACAACAAGTTCGCACAATTCGCGCGTCTTGCCCGAATTTGAGATCAGCAACATTACATCATGCTGGCGCAAGATGCCCAAATCGCCGTGTTGAGCTTCGCTCGGATGAAGAAAAAACGCCGGAGTCCCTGTCGAACTGAACGTAGTAGCGATGTTCATTGCTATTTGTCCCGCCTTGCCCATACCGCTTGTGATAAGCGTGCCGCCTTCTATGTTAATACGCCGACAGATGAGTTCAACAGATTTTTCATACGCCTCGGTAACGGGTATGTTACGTATGGCATTAACTTCGCGTTCAATAATATCTTGTATTTCGGTTATCATAATACGTTGAAAATTGTGCGCAAAAGTAGTCAAAAAAAACGAAATATCAAAATTTTGACTGTCAAGTGAAAAAAATTCAGTATTTTTGCATGCCGTTCGATTTCGTTAAAGGTCAGATACGCTCCGTTATCAGTTTACCCTAACTTTGATACATTTTTTTTTATTTTTTACCCTAACTTTGAAACAAAAGTATTATCTTTGCAAAAATTTTTATTACTATGTTTGAAAGAAATATTATCAAAGAATTGGAGCAGTGGGCGGTGAGAAATAATCGCAAGCCATTGATATTAAGAGGTTCTCGGCAAGTCGGAAAGACAAGTTTGGTTGATGAATTTGGTAAGAAGTTTGAAATTTATATTAAAATAAATCTCGAAAATGCCGAATATATCAAACTGTTTGACGATTATGTCAATATGGAAACATTGCTCACAGGCATTTTTTTGACAAAAGAAATATCTCGCCGAAATGTGCCGACACTGATTTTTATCGACGAAATTCAGTATTCATCTCGCGCAGTGATGCTTTTGCGTTATTTTTACGAGGACTACCCTGATATTCACGTTATCGCGGCGGGGTCACTGTTGGAGTCTATGTTGTGCAAAAACATATCGTTTCCTGTTGGTCGCGTAGAATATCTGGCTGTACGACCGTGCAATTTCTGCGAATTTTTGGGTGCAATGGGCAGAACAGAACTTGAAAAAGTTGTTAGAGAATTTTCTGTCCCACAAGGGCTTGCTATTCATTCCATAATAATGGATTTGTTTAACACCTTTTCTCTCATTGGTGGAATGCCGGAAATTGTGGCTAATTATGCTGACAATAAAGATATTGTCGGGCTGAACAGGATTTACGAAAGTTTGCTTACAAGTTATCGCGATGATGTGGAAAAGTATGCAGAAAAGAACACAATGTCGCAGGTTATCAGGTATATTTTGAAAAACGGCTGGAAGTATGCTGCACAGCGTGTAACATTGGGCGGTTTTGCCGAATCTTTATATAAGGCGCGTGAAATGGGCGAAGCGTTTCGTACTCTGGAAAAAACATTTGTGCTGGAACTTTGCTATCCTACAACCGATTGTTGTGTGCCTGTAACGCAAGACCTTAAACGCTCGCCAAAACTGCTTTGGCTCGACTGCGGATTAGTCAATTATGCTGCAAAATTGCAAAAAGAAGTTTTTGGTACCAAAGATATTCTTGATGCTTATCGTGGAAAAATTGCGGAACAAATTGTAGCACAGGAACTTTTGGCATTAGATAGCCGCGTTTCAAATGTGCGAAATTTTTGGGTGCGAGAAAAAAACACTTCGCAGGCAGAAATTGATTTTGTACTACAATTTGACGGCAAAGTTATCCCTGTTGAGGTAAAATCGGGGCATAACGCGCATCTCAAATCACTGCATTTGTTTATGAACGAAACACCGCACGACATTGCAGTGCGCGTTTGGTCGCAGCCATTTTCCGTTGATAAAGTTAAAACGCAGGCAGGAAAAGAGTTTAATCTGATAAATTTGCCGTTTTATTATCTCGGCATATTGGAAAAAATATTAGAACAATATATTTAATGCGCAAAAGTAGTCAAAAAAAACGAAATATCAAAATTTTGACTGTCAAGTGAGAAAATTTCAGTATTTTTGCACTTAATTTATAACGTTAATGAAACATTACAAACGAGTTTTAACGATAGCGGGCAGCGACCCAAGCGGCGGAGCAGGCATTCAGGCCGACATTAAAACTTTTGCGGCGCTCGGCTGTTACGGCGCTTCGGCGATTGTAGCGGTGGTGGATGAAAATACTGTCGGCGTAAGCGGAGTACATCCCGTGCCGGTCGATTTCGTTAAAGGTCAGATACGCTCCGTTCTCAGTGATATCGGCGCCGATGCCATTAAAATAGGTATGCTGCACTCTGCCGAACTGATACTTGCTGTTCGCGATACTCTGGCAGAGTTTCCCGAAATATCAAATATCGTACTCGACCCTGTTATGGTGGCCACGTCGGGCGATAATCTGCTTCAAAATGAGGCTGTTACAACGCTGCGCGATGAGTTGATACCTTATTCCCGCGTTATAACACCTAATATTCCGGAAGCGGAAGTGTTGCTTGGTGCTTCTCGAATAGCAGGACAGCATGATTTGCCGCTTGTTATCAGAGAACTCTCTTTCGGACGTCGTGTTTCCGTCTTGCTTAAAGCCGGACATCTCAAAGCCGAAATGCTGACCGATGTGTTTTATAACGCCGAAACGGATGAGATTATCGAACTGACTTCACCGCACGTTAATACCGTCAATACACACGGTACAGGCTGTACGCTGTCGTCGGCCATAGCCGCCTTTTTAGCTCACGGACTGCCTCTTAATGATGCCGTTAAGCGCGGCAAAGACTATCTCTTTGCCGCGTTACAATCAGGCGCCGATTATCAAATCGGCAAAGGCCACGGACCGGTGAATCATTTCTACGGTGTTTCAACCCTTGCAGTGGTTTTAAACCCTGCAAGCGGTTTTGCGTTCCGCTATTTGTGAAATAATACGAAATTCAAAAAAAAATCGTACCTTTGCGGCGTTTTAAGTAACAAATTTTATGCAAAATATTAGAAATATAGCGATTATAGCGCATG
>JAITHS010000300.1 GCA_031279875.1 Tannerella sp. | reverse complement strand
GCGCATACGAAGCCCCGCGCGGCAAACGATTGTCATAATCCACATTTTCAAGCGATTTGAGCCAGTGTTCACCCCACCAGGTCTTTCCGAATTTTTCTGCCATAAATTAAAATTGAAAGTTATGTTAATAGTGCTGCAAAGGTACGAAAAAATACGAGATTATACAAAAACGGATAAAAATTTTGCCGGATTGCTTCGTTTACAAAAAATAAATAGTCAAATTATTTCGTTCGATTGATAGTTACAGCACCTTGCCTGTTTAAATCATTTTTCCGATAAGCCGATATAAAACTTCTTGCGCCGATTTCCCATAAACAAAGTGCTTGAAAAACAGTTGATTTACCGGAATTATTAGGACCAATAATTACGACAGACGAAGAGAGTGGAAATGATATACATTCCAATTTTTTAAAGTTTTCTATTTTGATTTTTGTAAGCATATTTAATATAGGGTACCTCTAAAAAAAAATATTTGATTTTGCATACAAAGCCGAGGTACGTTAAAACTTTGCATGAAAAATCGCCGCAAAGATACAAATAATTCTTAACTTTTATTTAACCTTTCTCCTGCTCCTTTTTGTAAACTGTCGGCAACATTCCGAACTCATCGCGAAACAGGCGGGCAAAATATTTGGGGTTATTGTAGCCCACTTCGTATGCTATTTCGGCTACTTGCATTCGGCTTTCTCGGAGATATTGCGCTGCACGCTTCAGGCGGACTATGCGAATAAATTCTACCGGCGTCTTGCCTGTTATTGAGAGCAGTTTCTTGTAGAGGTGGGTGCGACTCATTCCGAGATGACGGCTCAACTCCTCGACCGACAGTTCGTTATCGGCAATATTGACTTCTACGTATTTGACGGCTTTTTGCATTAATTGTTCGTCAAGCGAGGTAAGTGTTATTTCACTCGGATTGATTTCATACGGCGCGTTAAACGATTCCTGCCGTTTTTGTCTCATCCGCAGCATTTTCTTGATGCGCAGCGAAAGTATTTCAAAATTGAACGGTTTGCAGATATATTCGTCGGCGCCACATTCAAGGCCATCTATCCTGTGTTCTTCCGACGAGCGAGCTGTAAGCATCACAAACGGTATATGCGACGTCCGTATGTCGTTCTTTACTAAGCGGCACAATTCGTAGCCGTCGGTATTCGGCATCATTACGTCGCTGACAATAATATCCGGCTGAAGCGTTCGGATGATATGCCACGCTTCTTGCCCGTCGAAAGCCGTTTCTACTTGATAGTCGGCTTTGAGACCATCCCGCATCACGAGGCGGAAGTCGTCGTTGTCGTCCACTACCAGAATGACAGGGCGGCTATCGGTTAAATTATTTTCCGGCGACGATGGTTCCTCCAAGTGCGAAGTTATTGAAGACGTTTCCGGCTTTGGCGGGCTTGATGTAGCGGGTTTCAAGGCTGGGATACGGACAATGAAAACGCTACCTCGTCCCACATTATCGTGTACGCTTACGGAGCCATGATGAAGCGTAATAAATTCCTTTACCAACTGCAGTCCTATACCGCTGCCGCCGTAGCTTGCCGTGCTTGACGCCTGCCAGAAACGCTCGAAGATATGCGGTTTGTCATCGTCGCTGATGCCTGTTCCGGTATCGGTTACACGCATTTCAATCCATTCGCAATCATCGGAATATCTTTCGAGTGATACATCTACGCGCCCGCCTTCGGGAGTAAATTTGAAAGCATTAGAGAGGAGATTCATCAGCACTTTTCCCATCTTATCGGCATCGAAAGAAATCAATATATCGTCGCAAGGCGAGAAGAACGTCAGATAAACGTTCTTTTTTGCTGAAAATTCGGTAAATGAATAGCATATATTTTTAGCAAAATCCACGAAATTGCCGGTAGAAAGGTTTAACTGATGGATGCTGACGTCGGTTTTGCGGAAGTCTAACAACTGGTTAACAAGGTTGAGCAGACGGATTGCGTTGCGATGTGCTATGTTCAGTTTCGACAGAGCCGCATCGTCGGTAGCAGAGCGAATAAGGTCTTCTACCGGTGTAAGGATAAGCGTCAGCGGCGTGCGCAGTTCGTGTCCTACGTTTGTAAAAAAGCGCAGTTTCATTTCGTCTATTTCCTGCTTTTGACGCGCCTGTTGTTCGAGCATTGCGAGTTTAAACTTTTCTCGCCTCCGATAGCGGAAGATGCCGAAAGTACCGTAAATGATGATGAGGACAAGCGTAATATACAGCGCATAAGCCCACGGCGAAAGCCAGTATGGCGGGTTAATGATGATATACAGCCGTGCCGGATGTTCGCTTTGCATACCGTCGCCATTGACGGCATTCACTTCGAGTTCGTATTTACCGGGCGCCAGATTGGTATATGTCAGCGAATTACCGTCGGCTTCAAGATATTCGTCTTTAAAGCCTTTGAGACGGTACATGAAGCGCGTCCGTTCGGGATAGATGTAAGTCATAGTTGAGAACGACACCGAAATCATATTTTGCTCGTATCCGAGAGTGATTTCGTGTGCATGATTGACTGCCTGCTTCAGTATTCGCCTGCCGTTATAGAGCGAATCGGGCAAAATATCTCTGTTGAACAGTTGTAAACGGGTGAAAACCACTTTCGGAGACGTGGAAACGCTGTTGGTATGTTCATTATTGAAAAGGCTTAGACCTCGTGTCCCGCAGGCTATTATTTGTCCGTTAGATGTATTGATAAGGCTGCGAAAGTTAAATTCTTGCCCTTGCAGACCGTCTGATGCGGTATAGTGATACGGAGAAAAGGCATACGCACCCGAAGAGGTGTCGATAATGAAGTGATAGACGCCGGTAGCTGTTGTGAGCCAGATATTATTATCATTATCCTCTACTATGGAGTGAATTATTTCGTTTGCGAGCAAGTTGTTGTTGGGCAT
>JAITHS010000206.1 GCA_031279875.1 Tannerella sp. | reverse complement strand
TCGTCGAAATCAACCTGATGAGCGTCAAATTCGGGACCATCAACGCAAACAAACTTTGTCTTACCGCCAACCGAAACGCGACACGCCCCGCACATACCCGTGCCGTCAACCATAATTGTATTGAGAGATGCCATAGTAGGTATTTCGTAACGCTTTGTCAGTGCGGCAACAAATTTCATCATTATTGCAGGGCCGATTGTAACACACAGGTCAACTTTCTCACGGTTGATGATTGCTTCTACTCCGTTAGTAACCAATCCTTTCGTGCCATAAGAGCCGTCGTCGGTCATAATTACAACTTCGTCGGATGCCATTTGCATCTGTTTTTCCATGATTATCAGTTCTTTAGAGCGTGCGGCGAGAACTACAATAACTCTGTTTCCGGCATTGTGCAACGCCTCTACGATAGGATATAGCGGAGCCACACCCACACCGCCACCGGCGCAGACTACCGTTCCAACTTTCTCAATATGAGTGGCTTGACCGAGCGGGCCAACTACATTTGTAATATAATCGCCGACTTCGAGAGCGCACAGTTTAACGGTCGAAACGCCAACTGCCTGAATTACAAGGTCTATCGTGCCTTTTGCTACATCCGCACCCGCAATAGTAAGCGGAATACGTTCGCCCTTGTCGCCAACGCGCACAATCACAAAATGCCCCGCACGACGTGTACGTGCTATCAGTGGCGCCTCAACAACGAGTTTAATTACTTTTTCGGAAAAATATTCCTTACTTATTATCCTGTTCATTTTTTGCAAATATTTATATTTATTCAAACGATTCGCGTATCAGCATCAGTATAGCAGAATGGGGCAGGATGAGGTACTTATCTTCGTTGATAATTATCTCATAACCTGAACTTTGTAAATATACGGCGAGGTCTCCGATTTCGGCCTGTAACGGCAAATAGTGCATCTTCTCCTCTTTTTTCTTCCACGTTTCGTTGTCGTCCGACGGTAGAGGGATACCCGGACCGGTTTTGATGACGTAGCCGGTTTGAAGCTTCTCGCCTTCCTGCACTAACGGCGGTAACAGCAAGCCGGATTTAGTTTTACCTTGCGGATTGGTCGGGCGCATCAACACCCTGTCTCCAATCATGATGAACTTGTCAAGTTCCTTATTATCAATAGATAGTTGCATAATTCAATCGTTTATAATATTGCAAAGATACTGAAAAAATAATTCATAATTCATAATTAATAATTTTTTACTATCTTTGCAGCCCCAAATTATATTGAAATGGAAAAAAATACTAATCAAGAAGAAAACAAAAAGAGTTTGAGTTTCATAGAGCAGATGGTCGAAAATGATTTGGATAAAGGACTGAACGACAGCAGGATACAAACGCGCTTCCCGCCCGAACCTAACGGTTATCTGCATATCGGACACGCTAAAGCTATTTGCCTTGATTTCGGCATCGCGCAACGCTACGGCGGAGTGTGCAATCTGCGCTTCGACGATACTAATCCCGACAAGGAAAACGTTGAATATGTGGATGCTATAATGGAAGACATCAAGTGGCTCGGCTTCGAGTGGGACAAAGTTTTTTATGCTTCCGACTATTTTCAGCAACTGTTTGACTTTGCCGTCAGGCTCATCAAAGCAGGTAAGGCGTATGTTGACGAACAGTCGGCAGAAGAAATCGCCAAACAGAAAGGCACGCCGACGCAGGCAGGTACCGACAGCCCATACCGTAACCGTCCGATAGAAGAAAGTCTTGACCTGTTTTATCGAATGAACAACGGCGAGGTCAGTGAAGGTGCTATGACGTTGCGTGCCAAAATCGACATGGCATCGCCTAACATGCACTTCCGCGACCCGTATATCTATCGCATCGTTGACTACCCGCATCACCGCACGGGAACGGACTGGAAAGTATATCCTATGTATGACTTCGCTCACGGTCAGAGCGATTATCTGGAAGGCGTTACTCACTCTCTCTGCACCCTCGAATTTGTTGTGCATCGTCCTCTGTATGACCTGTTTATCGACTGGATGATAGACGAACTCAACAAACCGTCGCAGGAAGATAATTTTACGTCGCTCAAAGTATATGACAACTACCGCACGCGACAGACGGAGTTTAACCGCCTCAACCTGACCTATACAATGATGAGCAAACGCAAACTGCTGCAACTCGTTAACGAGCAGTTGGTTTCGGGCTGGGACGACCCCCGAATGCCGACTATCTGCGGCTTGCGGCGACGTGGCTATACTCCGCTATCAATCCGTAATTTTATTAACATGATAGGATATACCAAATTTGACGGTACAGTTGAATATGAACAGCTGGAATATGCTGTGCGTGAGGATCTTAACTCTACTTCAAAGCGCGTAGCCGCTGTGCTTAATCCGGTTAAGTTAGTCATCACAAACTATCCCGAAAATAAAGTTGAACTGTTTGATTCGGTAAATAATCCCGAAAACCCCTCGTCAGGCTCTCATAAGATTGCTTTCACGCGCGAACTGTATATTGAGCAAGATGATTTTCGCGAGGTAGCAGATAAAACGTTCTATCGTCTTACCGTCGGGCAGGAAGTTCGTCTGCGTTGCTCTTATATCATTAAATGTACGGGTTTCAAGAAAGACGACGACGGAAATTTAGTTGAAGTTTATGCCGAGTATCTGCCTGATACTAAAACCGGTATGCCTGACAGCGGTCGTAAGGTTAAGGCTACAATCCATTGGGTTTCGGTTGCTCATGCCGTAAAAGCAGAAGTTCGGCTCTACGACCGACTTTTTACCGTTAAAGAACCGGCTGACGATGAGCGCGATTTCCACGAACTGCTTAACCCTAATTCGCTTATAACACTGACAGAGTGCTATGTAGAAGAAGAACTGCAAAATGCCGTACCTTACGAACATTTTCAATTTCAAAGGGTAGGATATTTCAATCTTGACCCCGACAGTAAAGACGGAAAACTGATTTTTAACAGAACGGTGTCACTGAAAGGAGGGAGGATTAAGAGTTAAGAGTTGAGAGTC
>JAITHS010000201.1 GCA_031279875.1 Tannerella sp. | reverse complement strand
TGATGCGGGGAATAGACCTAAAAATCTTGCTGGCGCGATAGTTCACTTCCGCTTTTTCTTCTGAGAAAATTTTGTAAAATTAACTAAATTTTTTGAGAATGCAAAGTTAAGGCTGGCGCTGCTTTGCAAGCCGTGCCAGCGGAGCGAGCGGGACTTGATACTTGATACTTGATACTTATATTACTTGATACTTGATACTTGATACTTGATCCTTATATTACTTGATACTTATATTACTTGATACTTTAAATAAAAATAACTACCTTTGCACGATAATTTTTAAACCATTAATATTAATGAAAAAAACATTCTTTATTACGGCAACCGCACTCCTTCTCGCGCTTGCATTGCAGGCGCAGGAGTTGAAATGCAATGTTACAGTTAATTCGTCAAAAATACAGGGAACAAACAGGCAGATATTTGAGACGCTGCAAAAGTCCCTCAACGAACTGATGAACAATCATAAATTTACCGATATGACATTCTCTCAAAACGAGAAAATCGAATGTACTTTCGGAATTATTGTCAATCACTATCAGGACAATCTATTCTCATGCGAAATGCAAATTCAGGCGCGCCGCCCCGTTTGGGGAAGTTCATACAGCACAACACTGCTCAACCTGCGCGACCCCGCTGTCAATTTCACATACTTCGAGTACGACCCCATCATCATCAACTCCAACTCATACGACAACAATCTCGCGGCAATTATGGCTTATTACGCCTGTATTATAATAGGTTATGACCTCGATTCGTTTCAGAAATTAGGGGGGAACGCCTCTTTCGCTATCGCCGAACAGATTGTCAATATGTCGCAAAACCGCTCCGGCAGCGAAGGAGACGGTTGGCGCGCCTTTGACAAAAACGGCAAACGCTACGAACTGATAAACAATCTCGTAGATGAACGCTTCAAACGCTTCCGCGAATACTGCTACAACTATCACCGTTTAGGGCTCGACAATATGACATCAAACACCGCGAATGCACGCGCAAAAATCGCCGAAGGCTTGCCCGTGCTCAAAGAAATCAACCGTCTGCAGCCGCAGGCACAGGCTATCGTCTCATTTATCGACGCCAAAAGCGATGAATATATCAATATCTTTGCAAAACACGGCACCGAAAAAGAGAAGGAAACAGTCGCTCAAATCCTCTCCGACATCAATCCAAGCGCAACAAACCAGTACAATCAAATAAAACAGTAACCTTCGGTATTGGCAATTCATACTTTTTTTGTACCTTTGCCGAACAAAACCGTATCAAAAAGGTGTATGTTCAAAATCCTTGACAAATATATAATAAAGAAATATCTCGGCACATTCTTTCTCTCCATTGTCTTGATTATAAGTGTATCCATCGTCTTCGACCTGGCAGAAAAACTCGACAACTTCTATTCGAGCCACGCGCCATTCAAAGAGATTGTGCTGCACTATTATATGAATTTCATTCCATTCTTTGCAAACCTTCTTACGCCTCTTTTCGTCTTTATTTCGGTAATCTTCTTCACCTCCAAAATGGCTTATAATACCGAAATTATAGCAATGCTCTCCACAGGAATGAGTTTCAAACGACTGCTCGTCCCATACTTCGTCTCTGCCGCGTTAATCGGGCTGATGTCATTTATGCTCGGAGGATACATCATTCCATATTCAAACAGCGTCAGGCTTGACTTTCAGGATAAATACATAAAGAAATTCAAGTCCGAAATGTCTACAAATATCCAACTCGAACTTGAACCAGGTATGATTGCATATATCGAACGTTACGAAAAATCGCAAAATCGCGGGTATCACTTCTCGCTTGAGAAGTTCAACGGCAAAACTCTTATGTCGCGTCTGACGGCGCAATATCTCATTATGGATTCCCTCAACCATTGGCACGTAAGCAACTATCGCCTCCGTGAATTTAACGGAATGTACGAGAAACTGACCGAAGGCGAACGGCTCGACACAGTGATAAATATGAACCCTGCAGACTTCTTTATCTCGGCAGAAGAAGCCCCGCAAATGACCATTACAGAACTCAGGTATTATCTGAAACGTCAAAAGGAGAGAGGCATCGGTGGCGCAAAGGCGTTTGAAAACGAATACAATCAGCGTTTCGCTATGCCGTTCGCATCGCTGATTTTAACCCTAATCGGAGTGTCGCTTTCGTCTCGAAAGGTGCGCGGAGGCACAGGCTTGCATCTGGGGCTGGGGCTTATGATGAGTGCACTGTATGTGCTTTTTTCTACTGTCTCCTCAACATTTGCCGTCAATGGCAGCCTGCCCTCGATTATTGCGGTTTGGCTTCCTAATCTCATTTTCGGTTCAATAGGAGTTTATTTATACTTCAAAGCACCGAAGTAAAAAACAAAACATTAATACAACTCCTTCCCCATTATTCGCATTAATTCATAGTTTCCTGTCATTTTGTCATTGTTTTTGTCAAAAAGGAGTTTATTTCAATTTATTATATGCCATTTTTATACTTTATTTTATAAAAAGAATTTTGGCATAAATTTTGATTAAACGTTTTGCAGTTTAAAAATAATAACTGTTAATCATTTAAAAATTAATCATTTAAAAAAAATATATTTTATTATGGGAAAAATAATTGGAATTGACCTTGGTACTACCAACTCGTGCGTGGCTGTTTTGGAAGGTAACGAACCGGTTGTAATCGCTAATTCGGAAGGAAAACGCACCACGCCTTCTATTGTGGCGTTCCTCAACGGAGGCGAACGAAAAGTGGGAGACCCCGCTAAACGTCAGGCGGTTACAAATCCCCAAAACACCGTTTATTCCATAAAACGGTTTATGGGAGAAACTTACGACCGTGTAGGAAAAGAGGTTGCGCGAGTGCCATACAAAGTTGCAAAAGGCGATAACAACACGCCCCGCGTTGATATTGACGGAAAACTTTATACCCCGCAGGAAATTTCTGCTATGGTATTGCAAAAAATGAAAAAAACAGCCGAAGATTATCTCGGAACAACCGTTACAGACGCAGTTATAACTGTGCCTGCGTATTTCTCCGACGCTCAGCGTCAGGCAACAAAAGAGGCAGGCGAAATAGCGGGCTTGAAAGTTCAACGTATTGTTAATGAGCCGACTGCCGCTGCTTTGGCGTATGGCTTGGACAAATCAAACAAAGATATGAAAATTGCCGTATTCGACTTGGGAGGAGGCACTTTCGACATCTCAATCCTCGAACTTGGAGACGGCGTTTTTGAGGTAAAATCGACAAACGGCGACACGCATCTCGGCGGAGACGACTTCGACCACGTTATTATCGACTGGCTTGTGGCTGATTTTAAATCGGAACAGGGAACTGATTTGAGCAAAGACCCAATGGCAATGCAACGTTTGAAAGAGGCGGCAGAAAAGGCAAAAATCGAACTTTCATCTTCATCTTCAACAGAAATCAATCTGCCATATATCACCTCAATTGACGGCGTGCCGAAACATTTGGTAAAAACGCTTTCGCGTGCAAAATTCGAGCAACTCGCCGACAAACTTATTCAGGCAACGGTTGTGCCTTGCGAAAATGCACTGAAAGCAGCAGGAATGAGCAAATCGGACATTGACGAGGTAATTCTCGTGGGCGGCTCTACCCGTATTCCGGCGATACAGGAAGTGGTAGAAAAATTCTTCGGCAAAGCGCCTTCAAAAGGGGTAAATCCGGACGAAGTAGTGGCTGTGGGCGCGGCAAGTCAGGGCGCGGTTCTCAGCGGAGATGTTAAAGACGTGCTTTTGCTCGATGTTACTCCGCTTTCACTCGGCATCGAAACAATGGGCGGCGTAATGACGAAACTTATCGAAGCCAACACAA
>JAITHS010000188.1 GCA_031279875.1 Tannerella sp. | reverse complement strand
AAGCAAAAACAGAAAAAAAGAAACGAGAAAAAGCTCTTAAAACTTGCCGAACAGTTAGGATACGACGTTTCGAAAAAAGCCTCATTATCAAATGGATATGCGGTTTCGTCATTATAAGGTACGAAGCAATCCAGCGTTCTTTTATCTGGATTGCTTCGTTCCTCGCAATGACGCATGCCCTGTTTGGTAGGCACGAAACGACTTGCATGGATAGGCACTATATAGATAGATGGCAAAAAAATAGGAGAATGAATAATGCACATAACAGTAATCTTAACCTCTCTGATGAGAGGCTTAAATAACTAACTATTATGTTTTTAATCTCTTTTGTCATAATACAAAATATTTGAAATCCGGCTACAAAGGTAATAGTTTTTTTGTATTTTGCGAATTTTCAATGTTATTTTTTTATAATTATTTATAAAATATGTGTATTTGATTGGTTGGCCCATGCTACCAATGACAAAAAAAATCGGCAGCCGACCTGTAAGCCGGGTTCTGTACCCTGTTGCTTTCGCTTCAGGGCGTCTGTCATTTATCTTGACTTGCCGTTGCCGACAAGTTCTGTGCACTCTACCCCCCGACTCGGGCGGGCAGCCCTGATAACGCCGGTGTACATGAGTTTGCAACCCATCAGACGTACTGACCCCCTGCATTCCGGCAGGAGCGGTAGGCTCTTACCCTACCTTTTCACCCTTACCCGACAGAACGGTGTTAGTGATTTGCAATCACAACTTTTTACTGTCAGGCGGTCATTTTCTGTTACGCTACTTTACCCTCACGGATAACTTCCCGTTAGGAAGGATGGTGCCCTGTGTTGCCCGGACTTTCCTCTCGCAGTAAGCCCGCGAGCGACAGACCGGTCTGCTGCCGAACTGCAAAGGTA
Source organism: Tannerella sp. (assembly GCA_031279875.1). Lineage (GTDB taxonomy): Bacteria > Bacteroidota > Bacteroidia > Bacteroidales > Tannerellaceae > Tannerella. The sequence goes on along the minus strand of JAITHS010000188.1, from coordinate 1,805 downwards.
GTATAAAAAATTAAGAATTTAAGAACTTTTTTTGAAAAAAACATGGTAATCTCGAAAAAAAGTAATATCTTTGCGACATTATTTTAATATTATTACATATAATATAATGAACCAACAAAACAGCGAAATTAATTTTTCCGAGAAGCAGCGTTTCACGCCTTGGCTGCTGATTTTATGCGGATTATTCATCACAGGGACAACTATCCTTGTTTCAAAAGGCGACATTCGTATCACCCTGCCGGCGCTGATAACGGTCGGAGTAATGACATTGCTTTACTTTGTCTGCGTGATGCAAACGGTCATAGATGATAAAGGACTGTATGTCAAGATGTTACCATTTAAGAGGAAGTATAAGTTTTTTGCATGGTCAGACATAGAGCAGGCTTATATCATATTGACAGATAAGTCGTTAAGCACTTTGTTCCGCGCCAATATCGGTTTACGATTAGTTCTTAAAGACGGTCGCAAGGTAATCATCGGAACGCGACGCCCCGAAGAAATCGACGAAATACTTAATGACCTGATAGACAAAGATATTCTCAAACCAAATATTATACATAATGCTTGAAAAAGTTTACTACGGAAATACCGTTGAAGAGTGGCTCATTGCGCTGGCGATAATCGTCGGCGCAATGCTGCTCAACAAGTTAGTCGTCATCATCTTCAACAAAATTTTAAAACCGCTTACTGCAAAAACAAAAACGGAGTTTGACGATATTATTGTTGAGGCACTCAAACGACCGCTCACAGTAGGCATTGTGCTGTTTGCTATATGGCTGGCTATAAACAGATTACATTTCGACCACGAAGATATGACAACCGTCAATGATTCGTTTAAAGTGCTTGCCGGACTCAATATTACATGGCTTTTTGCCCGCTTCGCCACTAAAATAATCGAAGAGCGGGAAGAAGAAAACAAGGACCTGAAAAAAGGACGGTTTTACATCGACGGCAAATTTTATCCGCTGATTAAGAGGACAATAATTATCGTCGTCTGGATATTGGGTATAGTTATGACGCTACACTGTATCGGTGTTCGGTTGACAACCGTTGTCGGAGCGCTCGGCATTGGCGGTATAGCCGTAGCACTCGCCGCACAGGATATACTCAAAAACATCTTTGCCGGACTTACTATCCTGACCAACAGTGCTTTCAGGCTCGGCGACGTCATCAAGTTCGACGGCAACGAAGGCACAGTCATCGATATCGGGATGCGAACAACCAATATACGCACCTACGACAAGCGATTAGTAACGATACCCAACTACAAACTGACCGACTCGGCGGTAACAAACATATCTTCCGAACCGGGGCGCCGCATTGTCATGGAACTCGGATTGACCTACGATACGCCGCCCGAAAAAATGGAAGAAGCCATTCTTATCCTCAAAGACATGCACCACAGAGTACGTGAAGTAAAAGATAAAGACATTGTAGCCGTCTTCTCCGATTTTGCGGAATCGTCTATGAATCTGACGTTTATTTACTTCATCAACAAAACTGCCGACATCTGGGAAACACGTTCAAAAGTCAATTTTGAAATTCTACGCTCTTTCGGCAAGGCAGGTCTCAACTTCGCCTTCCCTTCACGCACGGTTTATGTGTCAAAATGATATACTTTCCCTATAAAAAAACTCTCCCAAAAACCCTCTTGAAAATCAGCGAATTAGGAAAAACTTTCAAAAATTTTGAAAAAAAGTCGTCAAAAAATTTGGTAGATTAAAAAAAAGTCCTTACCTTTGCACCCGCTTTTGAGACAAAAACAGGTTTTCAACGGAAAATTTCAAGGTCAAAAGAAGCGAAAA
>JAITHS010000190.1 GCA_031279875.1 Tannerella sp. | reverse complement strand
TCGTAACCGATGTAAGACATTTGGAGAATGTCGTTAGCTGTTACGTCGATTGAGAACGTACCGTCGGAATCGGCAGTAACGCCTCGCGGGGTGCCTTTGACGATAACTGCCGCACCGGCCAACGGCTCGTCGGTCTCGTCTTTGATTACGCCGGTAACGGTTTTACGGGCAGGTTGAGCGCTTTCTGCTCCTTCTCCGGTCAGGTTAACACCTTGTGCCATAATGCTTTGCAGAAAACATACAAGCATTACCGTCCGGCATAACATTCCAAATTTTGCTTTTCTGTGTTTCATTGTTTATTTAGTTTTTCTGAATAATCGGCGGCAAATGTATGATAATTTTTGATAACAAAAAAAAAAAAAACGTTAAAGTTTGATGAGGGCGATGTTAAAATTTCTTAAATGCGTAAAATGCGGCAAAAAAGCACTAACTTTGCCGAAAATATTTCGGTAATGTCAAAAGAATCATATCGACGTTTGTGCCTTACGGAGGCGAGTATTCCGATTTTTTCGCGCGACTGGTGGCTTGATACAGTGTGCGGAAGCGACCGGTGGAATGTCCTGACGGTTGAAAAAAACGGTTCTGTTGTTGCGGCTTTGCCGTTTTATATGCCGGTAAAGGGGGTCGTTACCATGCCGCAATATACCCAAACAATGGGTATTTGGTTTGCGCCTGCTACGGCAAATACAAAATATTCTTCCGCATTAGAAGAACGGCAAACTTTGTCTAAACAACTGATTGATAGCCTTAAAGCGAAAAAGTTTATGCAACATTTTGACGCCTCGTTTACCGACTGGCTACCGTTTTATTGGAATGGATTCTATCAGACAACCAAATATACTTATCGCCTTAATATTCTGCAAAACAGTGATTTATTGCTTTCAAACATGAGCGAGCAGGCGCGGCGTAATATTCGAAATGCCCGCGACGGATTTCAAATATCTGTTAAACAGGGTATTAGCATAGACGAGTTTATGACCGTACAGTCGCAAAGTTTTGAACGACAGAATATTACCGATCGTCGTAGTGCCGATATTTTGCGTCGTCTTGTCGAAACAACCCGTCAACGCGGTCAGGGCGACTTGTGGGGAGGTTACGACAGCGACGGGAGGCTTCATGCGGCGGCTTTTGTTGTGTGGCAAAGCAGTTCGGCTTATTACATTGCGGGAGGGGGAGACCCTGCGCTACGCAAGTCGGGCGCTCACAGCCTTGTGATGTGGGAAGCAATCAAATATGTGTCGCAGATGACCGACGTCTTTGATTTTGAAGGCTCAATGTTGCCGGGTGTAGAGCGCTTTTTTCGACAGTTTGGCGCCATTCAGACCCCTTACAGCACAATAAGTAAAGGAAAATTGAGTTTATATGACAAATTACGCATCAAACTGACAATGAAACGCAATGGATAATTTAATACGCTACCTGATATGTTTTCTCACCGGCAACGACGTACCAACTTCGATAACCGACCGCATCCGCTACACCCATAACACAGACATTCCCGACGGCGAAAAACTTATCATCATAATACCATCAGACTTTTTCGACAAAAGCATTTTCCTGACCGACAGATCGTTACCCTCTCTTCCGCTTGCGGATTTTATGGACGCACCGCTGTTGTTCGGCAAACCTGTCATTGAACGCAAAAACGAAACGGTCATCATTCATGCCGATATTATTGCAAGCGCGTTTTTTTTGATGAGCCGTTACGAAGAAGTCGTAAACAGGAATATCCGCGACGCTCACGGTCGTTTCCCCGGTCGTATGTCGCTCCCGTGCAGAGCAGGTTTTATGCAGAGGCCGATTGTTGACGAATATCGTCTTATTTTGCGTAAAATACTGAAAGATAGTGGTTTTGATATAAAAGAACAACCTCAACAAATAAGCAAAACATATCTCACTCACGACATCGACTCGCCTTTTGCCGTGCGCACATGGCGCAATGTGGCGCGATACGTAATCAAAGAACATGAAAATCTTTTTGATATGATACGCCTGAAAATGAGCAACATGGATAATGACATGTTTGTCAGAGCGCAAAAATGGCTATACAATCAAGATAATGAATTTTGTAAAACGTTTGATAATCACGAAATTATAACTTTTATCCGTTCGGCAGGCAAGGCAGTAGAAGATAAACCGTACTATTTTAGGTACAAAAAGCAGATAGAATATATTGTCAATCAGGCACTTAATAATAATTCAATTATCGGACTTCACAGCAGTTATCATGCCGGTATTGACATGAGAAGCCGACTTAAAGACGAAAAAGATGCCCTTCTCGGTTTTTTTGATAATGGGATTAACGCGAACTTTGGGATTAACGCGAAAAAGGAAATTATTTATCATCGCAGTCATTATCTTTCAGCTCGCGAGCCGGAAGATATGGAGGTGTTGAGCGATTGCGACTTTGTTCACGATTTCACAATGGGATACGCCGATACCGCTGGTTTCAGGCTTGGTACATCGCATCCGGTCAGATATATCAACCCCGTTAGCATGAAAATCTCACAACCGGTTCTTCACCCTTTAACCGTCATGGATTCAACGCTTTCCTCCACTGATTATATGGGCCTCGACGAGGAAGAAGCCGAAGATTATTGCACAAGTATGTTAAAAAATGTTAAAAAACATAACGGCGAAATAACGCTGCTATGGCATAACACATCTGTTGCCGACAATGCTTCGAGTTATCATAAATCATTGTATCCCAAACTGTTAAACATAATCAAAACATTATGAAGATATTAACTGTCATCGGCGCACGTCCGCAATTTGTCAAGGCTGCTGTTGTAAGCAATGCTATTAAACAACATAATAACGTGAATACCAGTAAGATAGAAGAACTAATCCTTCATACCGGACAACATTATGACGCAAATATGAACGACGTTTTTTTCTCTGCGCTTGGTCTCGACAGCCCCTACCGCCAACTGTCATGCGGAGGCATAAAAAGCCGTACAAAGGCTCTTGCAGCCATGCTTGAAGGCATCGACGAGGCTATTAACGGTTGCCGTCCCGACTTTGTTATGGTCTATGGCGATACAACATCGACGCTTGCAGGCGCCCTTGCCGCGTCGCAGTCGCATATCCCGCTTATCCACATTGAAGCCGGATTGAGAAGTTTTAACCGCCAAATGCCGGAAGAAAACAACCGAATAATAACCGACCATCTGGCGTCGCTGCTGTTTTGTCCTACATATCAGGCAATTAGAAATCTTAAAGCCGAAAATATCACCGACGGACTGTTTCACTGCGGCGATGTGATGTATGACGCGGCGTTGACTTTCGGGGCTGTTGCGTCACAACGTTCTTCCGTTTTGTCGCGTTTGGGCTTGAAACCGTTTGAATATCGTCTCTGTACCGTTCATCGCGCCGAAAATACCGACAATAGCGACCGGCTCTCCGCTATCTTCAATGCTCTGTCGGCTCTGTCTTCGCACGACTGCCCCGTCGTATTGCCTCTCCATCCGCGTACTGCGCTGTCTATCAACGACTATCATCTGTCTATCGAAACGTTAAAAATTATTGATCCGGTAGATTATTTCGATATGCTGATGCTGGAAAAAAATGCCGCTACGATACTTACAGATTCGGGAGGAGTACAGAAAGAGGCTTATTTTCAGCGTGTTCCGTGTGTTACCCTCCGCAACGAAACAGAGTGGGTAGAAACAGTAGCCGCAGGCTGGAACGTTATTGCCGGTTGCGAACCGGCCGCTATTATCAACGGCGTCGAAACCGTCGCTGCTACTCAAAAGCTTGATATTGAGGAGTATGGAGACGGACATGCCGCCGACAAAATTATACTTGCAATCAATTCTTATTATAATAATGTATGTGGCAGGAAATAATAATAATTCTTGTCGGCGTTGCGGTTGTCGGCATTGTCGGCTATAAAATTTACGGGCTGTTACGCCACGAAAAGCCGTCCTCATGCGATTCTTGCAACGGTTGTCCGCTCAAAGAACAATGTTCAAAGTAGGATCTTGTTAAAAAAAACTATCAATTAATTGCAAATCTCAAAAAATATCCGTACCTTTGCAGCCGTTTTTTACGAAAAAACATCAGTTCGGGGTGTAGCGCAGTCCGGTTAGCGCACCTGCTTTGGGAGCAGGGGGTCGTGGGTTCGAATCCCGCTACCCCGACAATCTGAAAATCAAGCACTTACAGAAATGTGAGTGCTTTTTTTAATAGCCACTCCCCACTTTTTGGGCAATCC
>JAITHS010000134.1 GCA_031279875.1 Tannerella sp. | reverse complement strand
TTAATTTTTAATTGTACCTTTGCACTCTCAAACAAGCGAAAAATATTATGATTACAGTAAGCGGATTAGATATACGGTTTGGCAAACGTATTCTGTTTCAGGATGTTAACCTGAAACTTACATCGGGCAACTGCTACGGAATTATCGGCGCTAACGGCGCAGGCAAGTCAACATTTTTGAAGGCTATCAGCGGCGAACTTGAACCTACACGCGGAAGTATCATGCTCGGACCGGGAGAAAGGCTTTCGGTGCTGTCGCAAGACCATTTCGCGTTCGACGAACTTACCGTTCTCGACACCGTCCTGATGGGGCATACTACCCTCTGGGAAGTGATGTCGGAAAAGAACGCTATCTACGCAAAAGAAAATTTTACCGACGCCGACGGCATCAGAGCCTCCGAACTGGAAGAAAAATTTGCCGAAATGGAAGGCTGGAACGCCGAAAGCGATGCTGCCGCTTTGCTTTCAGGTCTCGGCATAAAGGAAGATTTGCATTACAGGATGATGAAAGATTTGAGCGGAAAGCAAAAAGTGCGCGTCCTGCTGGCAAGAGCGCTGTTTGGCAAGCCTGACAATCTGCTCCTCGACGAGCCGACTAACGACCTCGACCTCGACACCGTTTCATGGTTAGAGAATTATCTCTCAAACTTTGAACACACCGTGCTTGTAGTGAGCCACGACCGCCATTTCCTCGACTCAGTAAGCACACATACGGTGGATATTGATTTCGGTAAACTGAAACTTTTTGCAGGCAATTACAGTTTCTGGTATGAATCAAGCCAACTCGCGCTACGTCAGCAACAGCAACAAAACAAGAAAGCGGAAGATAAAAAGAAAGAATTGGAAGAATTTATACGCCGTTTCAGCGCTAACGTAGCCAAATCGAAACAAACTACAAGCCGAAAAAAGATGATAGAAAAACTTAATATTGAGGAGATTGAACCGTCATCGAGACGCTATCCGGGTATTATTTTTACTCCTTCACGAGAACCGGGGAACCAAATTCTCGAAGTCAGCGGGCTGACAAAAACGGTCGAAGGCGATGTGCTGTTTCGCGACTTGAATTTTAACGTCGAAAAAGACGACAAAATAGTGTTCATCAGCCGCGACCCGCGTGCCATGACTGCTTTGTTTCAAATTATCAACGGCGAAGAACAACCCGACGAAGGTTCGTTTAAATGGGGACAAACCATCACAACAGCATATCTTCCGCTCGATAATGCGAAGTTTTTTAACTCCGACTATAACCTTCTCGAATGGCTCGGACAGTTTGCCAAAGATACTAACGACGTATTTATCAAGGGCTTCCTCGGGCGGATGTTGTTTACGGGCGAAGAATTACTCAAAAAAGTAAGCGTCCTGTCGGGCGGCGAAAAGATGCGTTGCATGATTTCCCGCATGATGCTCAAAGACGCCAATACGATGATACTCGACACGCCCACAAATCATCTTGACCTCGAATCTATTCAGGCTTTCAATAATACGCTGATAAATTTCAAAGGCAATATTCTCTTTTCAAGCCACGACCACGAGTTTATCCAAACCGTTGCCAACCGCGTTATCGAACTGACGCCTAACGGCATCATAGACAAGATAACCGAATACGACGACTATATCACCGACGCACGAGTAGCCGAACAGCGGGAAAAACTGTACGGTTAATTATTTCAAAAGGTTCGCACAACAATGAGCAAAAATAAACTTAAGAAATTTGATGAAATGTCGCGCTTTGCGAATGTATATCAGTATCCTTTTGCTGTTTTGCAGACCTCAAACGGCTGTCCGCTCAAGAATCGCTGGCGACAGGATGTGTTTAAAAACAATAATCCGGTAGTTCTCGAACTGGGCTGCGGCAGAGGCGAATATACCGTCGGGCTGGGACGGCTCTTTCCTGATAAAAACTTTATCGGCATCGATATCAAAGGCGCACGTATGTGGGCAGGAGCGAAAGAGGCGCTGGAAACGGACATGAAAAATGTCGCTTTCCTTCGTACCGACATCGAACTGCTGACTTGTTTTTTTGCCCCTAATGAGGTTTCCGAAATATGGCTCACCTTTCCCGACCCGCAAATGAAAAAAACCAACAAACGGCTTACAGGAACACGCTTTATGAAACTCTATCAGCAGTTTCTGGAAAACGACGGCGCTGTTCATCTCAAAACAGACAGTAACTTTTTGTTTCTTTATACCCGCGCAATGCTTGACCTCAACGGCTATCCGCTCCATGTCGTTACCGACGACCTCTATGCTTCCGGCATGGCAAACGAAATCCTCTCTATCCGTACATACTACGAACAGCAATGGCTCGACAGAGGCCTTAAAATCAAATACATACGCTTCTGTTGCCGACAACGCCATGATAACGAATTTGTTGAGCCGGATATCGACATCGAACATGACGGCTACAAGAGCTTTAATAGAATTAAAAATTAAAAATTACGAATTAAAAATTAACGGTTAGTGGTTAATGGTGTCATTACCTATCGTTTGCGTGCTATTGCCATAATTTTTAATTTTTAATTGGACACACAGGGCATTCGTCATTGCGAGGTACGAAGCAATCCAGCGTGCTTTTTCCTTCCGGATTACTTCCTGTATTCTGGATTGCTTCGTACCTCGCAATGACGAATGCCCTGTACGTTAACGCCCTTATAATGACGAGTCCGCCTATCTATTTGTTTATGAGGCTTTTGTGCCACTCGTCATTTTTCCTAATTTGTTTAGGGTTGGCTGAATGGTTTCTCGCAATGACGAATGCCCTGTACGTCATGGCTTCCGACTAACGCCCTATAACCTCATTTTCACCTAATTTACCTACAAAACAACCTCTGTAGAAGTAAGAATCACACACCATTAAAACCTCATTACCTCATTGTCATATCTTATTATATAATAAGGTAATGAGGTATATATGTGACTCTATTAGCTACTGAGGTTGTTTTGTAGGTACATTAGGTAGAAATTAGGTTTCTTGGTGAAAAACGTCATTGATAGGCACCGAAGCAATCCGGATTAAAACCTGTAACTCCTGCTTCTCCTGTAATCCTGCTTTATTCTGGCGTTTATGCGCACATCCGAACTTATGCGTGGAAAAACAGCGATACGCTGAAAAAGGAATTTATAGAACTTATAAACGACGACTCA
>JAITHS010000131.1 GCA_031279875.1 Tannerella sp. | reverse complement strand
CAATTCCAAAATGTAGCCTTCGGGAAACTTGTCCGGATTGTTTTTTATCGCCTGGTTCACTTCCCGTGTTTCTACGCCGTACAATACGGCTACATCACTGTCAAGTATAACTTGCAGATTGCGTATGGTCAAAATTTTTTCTTCTACCTGACCGAATTTTACTATCTCATTCATTGTTTCGTTGTTTGTTTGTTTCATTGTAAATTAATTTTTAATTCGTAATTGATTCCTCATATCCGTCCGCTTTGGCATTCCACATAAGCATAAAGACGCCAACACCAACGAGCGACATTACTACTATTGAAATATAGGCGAGATCCCAGCCGTAGTGTTGAGCTACGTAGCCGAAGCCGACGCCCGACACGGCGGTGCTGGCATAGCCGAAAATGCCTGTAACGCCGTTTGCCGTTGCTGCCGCTTTTTTCGTTGCCTGATTCGCTGCCGCAATGCCGACGAGAGCTTGCGGACCGTAGATAAAGAACCCTGTGGCGAACAGCACAAGAAAATAAATCTCTATCGGAGCATTATTAGGCAGTTGCCAGAATAAAAATGCAAAAAACGTCGCTCCGAGCATACAAAATACGCAGGTGCGATGTGCACGTCCTTTGAGGTAACGGTCTGTAACCCAGCCTGCTATCAACATGCCGACAATCCCTGCCACTTCAAAACAGGCGACTAACCAGCCCGCAATACGCAAGTCCACCATTTTGGAGTCTTTCAGAAGTGTCGGTCCACAGTCAAGCATTGAGAAACGTACGATATACACAAAAAAGTTTGCAATGCCGAGAATCCAGATAAATTTATTACCAAACACTTTTTCGCGGAGGAAAGCTTTTGTTTCTGCCGTTTTTTTACTTTTTACTTTTACGACACCCGGCAGTTCGGGTAATCCGACGCTCGACGGCGTGTCGCGCAAAAATATAAATAGAAATGCTGCTCCGGTTAATGCTATTGCCGATGGAATCCAGAAACACCAGCGCCATGCGCCGGTATGTTCTTCGCCGACACCCAGGTATTCCATAATGTAACCGCACAGAATAACGACCATACCGGCGCCGATGGAGTGCGACGTGTTCCATATCGACATCTTGGTAGCCAGTTCCTTTGCCGGAATCCAGTGTGTCAAAAGTCGCGCACAAGGAGGGAAACCGCTACCCTGCAACAGACCGTTGACAACCCATGTAATACCCATGAAAAGGACAAGTGTGTTCGTAAATTGTGTTCCCGACGACTCACCGGTAATACAGCCGGCAATGTCAACACCAAATCCGAAAGCAAAATTGGCTATTGCACAGAGCGCCAAACCGATAGCCATGTAGAAGCGGGCGTTCAGGCGGTCGGCAAATATGCCGTTCACAAACCGCGATACGCCGTAAACTAATCCGTGCAACGTCAGGAAAAAGCCAAGTTCTGTCTTTGATATGCCCAGATCAATTGCCATACCCGGCATCGCCATACTTAAATTTTTTCGCACAAAGTAAAACAACGCATAACCTATCATCGAAACAATGATAGTCCGTAGTTGCCACTCTTTAAATTCTTTGTTCATTAATATTCGGTTTTTATATTTCTTGTTCGTTTGTTTACCAATTGACGGTACCACGTAATTGCTTCGTCCCTTATAATGACGTACAGGGCATTCGTCATTGCGAGGTACGAAGCAATCCAGCGTTCCTTTTTTAGTAAAGGCTTTGGGAAGTACTCGCGTTTTACTCATGTTTGCGGTCGAAGTTTTCGACTTCAAATTGAAGAAACCGCTTACATCTCTACTGCCTTCTGCCTTGTTCCCTCGTCTCCTCGTCCCCTAACCACTAACCCCTATCCCCCCTATCCTTACGCCCAAATCGAGTATTGTAAAACGGTTACGGATATATGGTGCTTTGATGATAGTGTGATGCAGTCGTTCGTGTGTGATGCCGATCTGCTCCGGATCGACGGGAGCGCCGACGAGTTGCAGACGTTCGCGTGCTGTTTGAAGGTCTATCAACTGTTTGCCGAGGGACGCTCTAATTTCCGGCGCCTGATCTACGAGTAAGTGCAACTGCTCTGCCAGTCGCTTGCGGGTAACGTATTTAGCGCGAGTCTCGCTGAGACATCTATCGAGAAAATCACTGTCTTTGAATAAGTTAACGACCTTCTTTTCAACATCTTCAAGTGTCGGATGATTATTACAAACAGCCTCAATATCAATATTCTCAAATGACGATTTCAAAAACTGTTCATAAAGACCTAATACTGTTAAGGTTCCGATGCTCACCTGAAAGCCGTGCGACACATATTCACCTTTAAAGCGATGATGTTCCATATCCCATAGGTGGCTGAAATAATGCTCTGCGCCGGAAGCAGGACGGCTTGACCGCAAACTCTGCATAGCGAAACCGCTCATCATCAGACCTTCTATCAACGCCGCTGTCGCTTTGGTATCGCCTTTTCGGACGCCTTCGGGGTCGGCAAGGGCATCGTGCAGGCTGTCCTGAACTATGTGCCACGATGTTGAATCTATCGGGTCTTCGCCTAAACGGTCGGCAAGAATCCAGTCCGCACCGCCGGTAATTTTAGAGAAAAGGTCGGCATAACCGGCTGCCGTCATATCGGCCGGCGCCAGACCTATCACGTTGGTATCGGCGAGGCAGGCTTGCGGTGCGGGACACTCAAACGTCTGTTTAGCACCATTATACGTGATAGAAGCCCCGAAAGACGTGTATCCGTCAACCGACGCCGCCGTCGCAACGCACATATACCGCTTGCCGGTAAGGTGAGACGACAGTTTTACGAGGTCGTTGATCGTACCCGACCCAACGGCGACAGGTATGGCGACAGTCTTTTTCAGCGCTTCTGTTAACGCATCAATATGTTTATATTCGGCGTGCAGTTCCGGATAGTCGAATATAAACGGCTCGTCCTGAATAATTCCGGCTGTCCGAAACCGTTCCGAAACTTCCTTACCTGCCACCCGCCAAGTGTTGTTGTCGGCAACTATAAGCGCCTTACTGCCGTCGCCAAACTGTTCGCGGAACTGTTGCGCCGCTTGTGCCAGCGACCCTGCCCCGATAATGAGCGCCTTCGTATCGCTCGCTGAATTTAATGCTTCTTTTATTGTCATATTATAATTCTGTTTTGTGAAATTATTTGCTGAAAAACGCCGCAAAAGTATAACAATATTTCGGATTAAAAAAATTTTTTCTGTAAAAATTACTTTTTTTTATAGTCCGTTATTTAGAATCATTCTAAATTTAGAATCATTCTAAATTTTATGGCGGGAAACGCCGATGCTTGAATATGCGATTTTACCGCTAATTTGTTAGTTTTAAGCAGATTATAGCCAATCGACTACACATATAACCCCAAACATAAACAATTGAATATCAATATATTATATATATTATAGAGAACTTTATGACTGATAAAGAAGTATATAGACTAATAAATGGAAAAAAACGCGATTATTGGGAAATAAAAATTTCTTGAATTATTTTTTTAACCGAAAATATTGCCATACTTTTGCGGCGTTTTTAAACATAAAATATGATCAAAAAAATTCGGTTAATAACAATTTTTATTATTGCGGCAACCCGCTTGTATGCGCAAACGGGAAGCATAGCAGGGGTTATCAGTGAAAAAGAGACGGGCGAAGCCGTCATAGGTGCAAGTGTGGTTATCGAGACATTACAAAAAGGAGCTGTCTCAGATGACGAAGGAAAGTTCCAAATCAATGGCTTACAGCCGGGGAATTACAATCTAACAGTAAGTTATCTATCTTACAAAACGGTTGAACTGAAAGACGTTAAAGTATCGTCAGGCCAGACTACCGTTCTGGAAATAGAGATGTCGGAAGATTCAAAGATACTTTCGGAAGTAGTTGTCAGAGGCAGCCGACTGACTAACAGCGAAACGTCGATGATTCATGCGCAGCAAATTGCGCTTAATGTAACAAGCGGCGTATCAGCCCAACAAATCACGCGGACGCAAGACCGCGACGCTTCGGAAGTAGTAAGGCGAGTGCCGGGAATATCCGTTATCGACGAGCGGTTTGTTATAGCACGCGGACTGTCGCAACGCTACAACAGCGTATGGATCAACAACAGCGCCGTTCCGAGTTCGGAAGCCGACGCCCGCTCGTTTTCGTTTGACGTCATACCCGGCTCTCAAATCGAAAACCTTGTGATAGTTAAATCACCTTCGCCCGAACTTCCTGCCGATTTTTCGGGCGGCTTTATTAAGGTACATACAAAAAATATACCGACCGAAAACGCATGGAGCGTCAATTACGGTATGAACTACAACACAGTAACTTCTTTCGACGATTTCAAATACAACGCCGGAAGCCGAACCGACCTGCTGGCTTTCGACAACGGACATCGAGGGCTGAAAGATATTGTACCTTTAAGAATGGACAACGACAACAGCGCGCAGGTTGATGCCGTTACAAAAAACGGTTTCAACAACGACTGGCAGGTAAAAGTCGGAAAAGCCATTCCTGACCAGCGCTTTTCGGCCGTCGTGAACCGTAAAATGACAACAGATAACGGCAAACAGTGGGGCGTGATTGCGTCGCTCAACTATTCCAATTCGCGAAGGACTTATTTGAACGTCGAAAATTCGCGCTTCGGAGTTTATGACAGCAGCCACGACAAACAAACGTACAGATACCGCTACAGCGACGACATCTATACTAACGATGTCAAACTGGGCGGGATGCTCAACATTTCCTTTGCGCCCAACGTTGCCAATACGTATGAGTTTCGGAACCTTTTTAATCAGACAGGACGCAACCGCTACACCGAACGCGACGGTTATCAATATATCAGCGGATATTATAAACAGGAAAAAAACGAGTACAATTATGCCGGTCGAATGGCGTATTCGGGACAGTTTGCCGGTAAACATGCTTTTTCGGAGCAGAAAAAATTAGACTGGACGCTCGGCATCTCTTTCTCGAATCGCAATCAGCCCGACCGACGCATCATCGAACGCGAAGAAAACGGTAATGTCGAAGATGCGCATTTCGGACAGATGGAAGTTGACCAGAATGAAATATTTCGCGATTTCATCCGGCTAAACGAATATATGTACTCGCTGTCAACTAATTACAGTCATGATCTTGAGATAGGCAAAATTACCCCTTCTCTGAAAACAGGCTTTTATGTTCAGTATCGCAACAGAGACTATACCAACAGAACGTTCTATTATCGGTGGAATTTCAACCATTTTTCCAATGATTTTCCTTATCGGAATGTTATCGACGAAATCCTGAAGCCCGATAACTACGGTCATGACAAACTGTTTATGTATGAAGATACCGACAATCGCAACAGTTATTCGGGCGACGAATGGCAACCTGCCGGATATGTGGCTTTCAATATTCCGCTACATCCTGTCAATGTTTATACCGGAGTACGATACGAATATCATAATATGTCGATCGACCATTATACTTCGATCAAAGAATTTAAAAAGAAGACGAAAAGTTATGAACAAAGCAATTTTTTTCCTTCCGTAAATGCTACATGGTCTCTTCGCCCGAAAGAGCAGTTGAGGCTGGCGTATGGAATGTCGGTAAATAGGCAGGAATTTCGTGAAGTATCGCCTTCCGTTTATTATGATTTTGAATTATTCAGCATGATAAAAGGCAATCCGACGCTCAAACCGGCGCTGATACATAACGCCGATATTAGATATGAATATTATCCGTCGTCTTCGGAACTGATTTCGGTAGCCTTCTTTTACAAGCATTTCAGAAATCCTATCGAATGGACTTTTCTTGACGCGGGAGGTACTTATACCTATACTTTCGAAAATGCCGAAGCTGCTAATAATTACGGTATTGAAGTAGATATTAAAAAAAATCTGGATTTTATCGGGTTGAATAATTTTAATCTTACGTTCAACGGTTCTTTGATAAGCAGTAAAGTCGTATTTGGTGAAAATAGCCTTGAACACGACCGCCCGATGCAAGGACAATCGCCCTATTTGGTTAATACGGGACTGTTTTATCAAAACGAAAAACTTCAATTCAATGCCGGATTTCTTTACAACGTTATCGGGAAACGAATTATCGGTATCGGTCAAAAAGACGGCAGCGAACAACAGTCTGTCAACAACGATGTACCCGATCTGTATGAAATGCCACGACATGTCATCGATTTCACTTTTAGCCGTAAATTCGGCAAAAGGATAGAAGTCAGCGCCGCCATAAAAGATTTGCTCTCGCAGGAAATTATATACAATCAATATCCCCGATTTAAAGATGATGTAACCGGAAAATTGATTGAAAGAGTACAGACAGCAAAAAAACTTACACCCGGACGAAATATCTCGGCATCAATAAAAATCGGCTTCTAAACAATGTATATACATTTGCTTTACATTTACTTTACATTTGCTTTGCATTTATGCGTTTTTTTTAAATATTTATTAACTTACAATTTTTTTTAACAATGAAGAAAATCATTAAACAATTCACAATGATGTCTGCCACTTGTTTTGCCCTTTTTATGACGGCAAATTGCAGCAAAGGCAACGATGAACCCGACAATTTGTCGGACGAGCCTATTTTGTTTGACAACAA
Source organism: Tannerella sp. (assembly GCA_031279875.1). Taxonomy (GTDB): domain Bacteria; phylum Bacteroidota; class Bacteroidia; order Bacteroidales; family Tannerellaceae; genus Tannerella. The sequence goes on along the minus strand of JAITHS010000131.1, from coordinate 1,356 downwards.
TTCCCAGATCGGCAACGGAGATCAGGAATTTGAAATCAAAGGCGATTATACGCTCGACAAGGGAACTTACAAGCTCAAAGGCTGGGTCTATGTTACAAACGGCTCTACGCTAACAATTTCCGCAGGAACAATCATCAAAGGCGACAAAGACACGAAAGCAGCCTTGATTGTAGAGCCGGGCGGCAAACTTATCGCGCAGGGAACAGCAACAGAGCCGATTGTTTTCACTTCGGCGCAGGCAAAAGGTAACCGTAAACCGGGAGACTGGGGCGGTTTGATTATTTGCGGACGCGCAAAAAACAACAAAACCGCCATGCTTATCGAAGGCGGCCCGCGTACTACACACGGAGGAACCGACGACAACGACAATTCGGGCATATTGAGTTATGTCCGCGTCGAATTTGCCGGTTATCCGCTTCAAGTTGATCAGGAAATCAATGGCATTACATTCGGCTCCGTCGGCAAAAATACGAAAATAGACCATTTACAGGTCTCTTACAGCAACGATGATTCATACGAATGGTTCGGAGGAACGGTCAATGCCAAATATCTGATAGCGTATCACGGCTGGGATGACGATTTTGATACCGACAACGGATTTTCGGGCAAATTGCAGTTTCTGCTGGGAGTGCGCAACCCCAAAATTGCCGATACGTCGCTTTCCAACGGGTTTGAATCCGACAATAATTCAGACGGAACAACCGGTACGCCGCTCACTTCGTGTATGTTCAGCAACGTAACGCTTGTAGGCCCTATCGGGCAGGCTGACGACTTTGCCAATACTACCGAGTATATCAACGGAGGTAACTATAACCCGCAGAACGGCTCTAAAACAGGTACATATCAGTCGTCGATGCAAATCCGCCGTAACTCTAACCTGAGCTGTTTCAACTCGGTAGCAATGGGTTTTCCGGTCGGAATAATGATCGACAACCAAAAGGGTAACAGTCAAGGCGCTGCAACTAACGGCACATTGAAAGTGAAAAATCTTTATCTGGCACAGGTTACTATCGTAGGTTCGGATGTAAACAAAAGTTGGAAAGATTTATATTCGACCGACGGAACTAACATGACACAGGACAAGGAATCATTTTCCCACACATGGTTCAAATCTCAACAAGGCAATGAAGTGTTGAATACAATAGCCGAATTGAAATTGAAGCAGCCCAACAGCCTTGCCGCCAATCCTAACTGGGGTCCGGCCGCCGGCAGTCCGCTCGTCGGAAAATCAGGTCTTTTTGCCGATCTCACCGGCTTTGAAGTAGTAGATTATATCGGCGCATTTAGAAGCGACGCCGACGCCGACAACTGGACAAAAGGCTGGACGAATTTCGACCCGCAAAATGCAGATTATTA
>JAITHS010000141.1 GCA_031279875.1 Tannerella sp. | reverse complement strand
GTTTGGGGTACCGTCATCGTTTATCGTTTGGTGGTATCTTTCTTCTGAAAAGCTTTATTTTTTTATCTTACGCGCTTGGAAATCCCGTAATTTTTATCTAATTTTGCCGAAAATTCAAGACATATATGGATACTAAAATAGAAATCAAAAATGTTGGTCCCATAAAAGAGGCAAAGTTTACCCTCAATAAAATCAATGTGTTTATGGGACAGCAAAGCAGTGGTAAAAGCATTATCAACTATAATTTCTCTCAATCTCCTGAAAACGTTTCCACAAGCACTTCTCTGTAAGCATTAAAGATTTTTGATTTGGAAACGAAACCGAGATAGACGCCTTCTTCATTGACTACGGGCAAATTCCACGCCTTAGTATCGTCGAATATCTTCATTATTTTGTCCATCGGCATATCATAAATTATTTTGGCGGGGGGCGATACCATGAAACGCGACACGTAAAAACGGTCGTAAAGTTCGGGACGAAACATGATATTGCGTATGTTATCAACCATAACGATGCCCGACAGCCGTCCGTTGCTTTCGACGACCGGAAACATACTCCGCGAACTTTGCGCCACAGCCGTCCTGACAATGTCGCCTAACGTCATATTAGGGCTTACCTTTATGAAATCGGTCTCAATGAAATTGTCCATTTTCAGCAGCGTCAGCACTGCTTTGTCTTTATGATGCGTCATCAGTTCGCCTCTTTGAGCCAAACGCATCGAGTATAGACTGTGCCGCTCAAAAGCAATGATAGTAGCATAAGAACTTATCGACACTATCATCAGCGGCAGAAACAGGTCATAACCGCCTGTCAGTTCGGCGATGAGAAAAACGCCTGTCAGCGGTGCGTGCATCACGCCCGACATCACGCCTGCCATACCCATGAGAGCGAAGTTTTTCTCCGAAAGCGGTACCGTAATATCAAAATAATTTGAAATATGCGCAAAAACAAACCCCGCAATACATCCTAAATAAAGGCTTGGTGCGAATATTCCGCCACAGCCGCCGCCGCTGTTAGTCGCTGTTGACGCTATAACTTTGGTCAGCAAAATCATTGCGAGAAAAATTATTATCGACCAGTAGCCGGTAGCGATAAAACTTAACGGGCTGTTATCCATTATATTATCATACCGACCTTCGAGCAGCGAGCCGATAGTATTATATCCTTCGCCATAGAGCGGCGGAAAGAGAAAGATAAGCACGCTAAGCACGCTTGCTCCGACTATAAACTTGCGACCGTAAGAGCCGAGCCGACGGTAAAACGCCTCTATCTTGATCGAAGCGCGAGTGAAATAGAGCGACACCAACCCGCAAAACACTCCCAAACACAATACGTAAGGGATACGATCCATCACAAAATCTTCCGTCTGGGAAAATTGAAACATCGCTTCCGTTCCGGTAAAGATATACGACATCGTGGCGGCTGTAACCGACGATATAAGCAACGGCAAGACCGACGACATCGTCAAATCGAGCATCAGTACCTCAATAACAAACACCAATCCTGCTATCGGCGCCTTAAAAATGCCTGCCACAGCGCCCGCAGCGCCGCATCCCACTAACAGCATCAGCGTTTTTTGCTCCATCCTAAACAGCCGCCCAAGATTGGAACCTATCGCCGCGCCCGTCAGCACTATCGGCGCCTCTGCTCCTACCGAGCCGCCAAAACCTATCGTCAACGAACTTGCAGCCAGCGACGACCACATATTATGCGGTTTGATGCGGCTTTTACGCTGCGAAATGGCGTACAGTATCTTCGTTACACCGTGACTGATGTCGTCTCTGACGATGTATTTCACAAACAATCCGGCAAGCAAAATGCCCACCACCGGCAGTATCAACAGCCACCAGTTGGCGCCTTCCCGCATGTTCGACGTTAACAGGCTCTGTATCAAATGAATAGTCTTCTTTAAAAAAATCGCTGCAATCGATGAGCCGATGCCGACTAAAAAACTGACTATCAGGATATATGTCCGTTCTTTGATATACTTTTGCGTCCATAGCAGAAAGCGGTAAAAAAATCCTTCGTTATTATCAGCCATATCATATTCCTTTCCCTGTAAGTACTGTTTTAATTGTATATATCAATATCTTGATATCCAGCAATAAAGACATGTTTTCGTAATAAAGTATGTCATAATCAAGCCTTTCTATCATTTTTTCGACTGTTTCGGCATATCCGTAACGTACCATTCCGAGCGAGGTAATGCCCGGACGGACGTTATGAAGCAGGTAGTAATAAGGCGCTTTAAGTACTATCTGCTCAATGTAATAGCGCTGTTCGGGACGCGGTCCGACGAGCGACATATCGCCTATAAGCACGTTCCAAAACTGCGGTATCTCATCAAGGCGATATTTGCGGAGAAAATGCCCGAACGGCGTTACGCGGCTGTCGTTACGAGCCGTCAGCAGCGGCCCTTGCGTCGAAGCGTCGGCATACATCGTCCTGAACTTGTATATCGTAAACGGCTTGCCGCGATAGCCGATACGCTCCTGACGGAAAAAAATCGGTCCCTTTGAACTCCTCTTAACCTTTATCGCCAAATAAAGATAGAGCGGCAAAAGTATTATCAGCACGGAAAGGGCTATGACCTTGTCTGTCAGCAACTTGATGTTGCGACCGGCATCCGAAAAGTTATTTTCCGTAACGTCAATCGACGGTACTCCGAGAACGTCTTCCACTTTTACTCGCGCCAAAGGATAGTTTTTGCCGCCAAGCACTTTAATCGGAATACCGAACCGGTAAATTTCATAAAGCAACGGCGCAACATCCTCACTGTCAACGGCTACCATCAATTCGTCGATATGATTTTCGGCAATAATCCGCTCCATATCGTCGAGCGTACCAAGTATCTCGGCGCCGTCAATCTTACGGTCGGCAGTTTGTTCGGATACAAATCCTGTTATCCTGTAAGGCTGTCCCGCCAAACAGTCTCTCATCCTGACGGCTTTCTCGCCGGTACCTATTATCAATGCACGGTATGACCATTCGCGACGACGAAACTTCCTGATACTGTGGGCGGTAATAACGGCTCTGACGCTGTAAGTCAACACAAACTGCAATATTAACAGCCAGAAAAATTGCCGGTAATAGACTTCAAACGAGCGTGGCAACTCGTTAAGCACAACTACGAAAAATATCGTCAGCGTGGTAATCGTAACGGTAACAAAAGTAGTAAACAGTTCATCTATACGCGATTTACCGAACGGTTTGTTGTAATATCCTGACAAAAAGTCGATTATAAGGCAAAAAAACGGTATCAAAGCCTGTCCTTTAAGTACGTTGCTTAGCATAAGAAAATCAGCCGGAGAAGCGAAAGTAAACTGCGCCACCTCGTAATAGCGAAACACATTGAACAGCAACCATGCAACCGATGCCGTAATGTAATCCGCAAGGATATATTTCAGCTTTTGCCTATAAGTTTTCACGTCTTTAATAACGGAAATTTAACCGGTTTAGTCTGTTTTGTAATTTTTACGATACGATGTTTTCTCTTCGGTCGGGAAGTCGGACGGCACTTTTTGCTTCACCTTGCCGGTAGCAGCCCATTCTGCGCCTCTTAATAACATTACTTGAAAACCGGTACATTGCATCGACGGGTTGTCGTCGAGAGATTTGCCGGCATGTCCGAGTGTTGTGTGGAAGATGCGAGCCTTTCCGTAATTGATTGTAGCATAAGGGATTTCGTTGCGCCCTGTGCCTCCCTTTTCGGACGATGAGTATGCCCAGTAGAGCGGACTTGCTATCTTGCCGGGTCCGCGCATTCGGTCGTAGAGTTCGTCTTGGGCATGACGCCATTTGGCCGGTAATCCCTTGGTAATCGGATGTTTGGTGTCGCCGCAGTTGAGTACAAATTCGTGCTGCGAGCCGTGACTGCCGCCGGGTCCGGGCGTCTCGCTGTCGTAAAACACTTGATTGTCTTTGTAATAAATATAAGGGCCGTCGGATTCGTTCCTGTTGCCCCAACCGCCAAAACCGATTATCTTGTTGAACTCTTTCCATTCGCGAAATGTGTTATCGGCTGCATGATAGATGATTAAGCCTCCGCCCTTTTTGATGTAATCAAGGAAAGCGGCGTTGGTTGCTTCCGACCACGCATCTCCGTTATAGTCGAGAATTACTAACTTATAGGCTGCAAAATCAGGTTTGAAACCGCTCATATCTTTGCCCTGTTCGGGTGAGATTACAACATCGACGGTAAACAAGCCGGAATTTTCGAGGATAGACTTGATAGCTACGTTGCTGACTTTCCAGTTGTGGTTGTTCTGACCCGTTACGATGAGGGCTTTGATTTGTGAGCCATCGGCGCTGCCTGTGCTGCCGGCGAAAAAAAGTGTAAACAAAACTGTTGTTAAAAAATGTTTCATCGTTACCTTATTATTTGTTTACGTCAGTTCGGGTGCAAGTCGTCCCATTTTAGGCGGAACGTAGATTTGCTCGAAGTTCGGGATATTGCCCATAGTCAGGTTTTCGGGCATGAGCGATTGGTTCGAAACAATGTATTCGTCCCACTTAACTTCTGCTCCGGTGTATGCCGATTCGCGTCCCATAGCGCCTGTTAATGAAGATGTTACGAGTATTTCCGCTTCCCATGTCATCGGTTCGCCCGAACGGATATGATTTATCAAATCCATGTGTTCGAGTACGTATGCGTTGCGCTGTTTGAATTGTGTTTTTTCGGCTTCGTGGTCGTATTGCCAAATAACGTTGCCGTCGAAGTCGCGGATCGACATATCATAACTTTTCCAGATGCCTTTTGTGCCGATAATTGTTTCTCCGATGTCGTTGGCACATCCTTCTATTTGGCGTGCCTGAGCGTTTACACGAACGCCACCGGGGTAAACGATGTCGAGCGCGAAGTTGTCGAATATGTCACCTGTGCGTCGTTGCAACTGCGATCCCATACCAACAACTGAAATCGGTTTGAGATGTGAAAACCACGTGAATACGTCCAAATTATGTACCAGTTGGTCAATTACATGGTCGCCGCAGAGCCAGTTCCAGCTGAAAAAGTCTCGCAGCATGTATTCCATATCCGTCCATCCGGGCTGGCGTTTGCGGGTGGTCATAGCGCCTTGATTCCATTTCACGACGCCGCCTGTGATGCGCCCTATCATGCCTTCGCGTACACGGCGGTAGGATTCAACATAAGAGCGCTGGTGGTGCCGTTGAGCGCCGGTCTGGATACAAAGTCCCTTAGCCTGTGCCTGTTTGATAGCCGCAAGAAACGTGCGACAACTTGTCGGGTCAATACCTGCCGCCTTTTCGCAGAACACGTGCTTGCCTTTTTCTATCGCATATTTGGTGTGAATAGCGTGAAAAATCGAAGGCGTGGCTATCAATACCATGTCCAAATCATTCAGGTCGGCAAGTTTCTGATACGCATCGAAGCCATAAAAGATTTTGCTGTCGGATACTTCCTGCTTCCACTTATCGCCGATAGTCTTGCGCAGCCATTCGAGGCGGTCGGGGAAAATGTCTGCCATAGCGACGATTTTGATGTTGTCGCCTGCCGACAGGAGGTTTTCGGTAGCGCCCGAACCGCGACTTCCGCAGCCTATGATACCTACGCGCACTTCTTTCCCGTCGATAGCCTTGTCGCCCGTAACGGGTATATAGACAGGGATATCGCTTTCAAGCGGGACGTACTGGGGTTTAGTTTCTTTCGGGGTGCACGAAGTCAGTATGCTGCCTGCGCCGCCCGCAATGCCCGCTGCTCCAAGAGCCGTCGAGCTGGTTATAAATTCTCTTCTCTTCATAAATAATGGTATAAAAATGTAATTATTGCGCCGCAAAGATAGATAAAAATCGGGAAATTTCCAACTATTCTTTTAGATTCCGAAGAATAACTTTTTTTAATTCCTGTCTTCCATTATCCATGTCCGTTGCATCAAAATATAGGGAATATTCTAACTTATATTTAGATTTTGCCGTTTCGTCATCATACCAATAACAATCTGCCGCCCATATATACTTTGGTAAACTACTTGTTAAAATCGGCAACAAAATTTCATTTGTAAAATCCTCTCCCTCATCCTTTTTGAAGTTATAAATATTATCTTTTCTTCTTTGTACAATTGTTTTTCTAAATTGGTCAATACTTGTTAAATAAATATCCCATTGTGCCTTTACAGTTAAGTCTGGACTATTATATCCACACTCCGTATTGAGAGATGCAATTATTTCATTAATAATTGTTTTAAAAGGCAACCTGATTTTATGATATAAAGGTATTATTAGTAATAATTCTCCCATTATAGTGTTCGGTCGATCCTTGCATGTTAAAATAATATGCTTCTCTGATGTCTCCTTATTATTTTTATCTAATAATTTAATGTTACCATCATTGTCTTTTATTCCTTCTTCAATCGTAAGGCTTACGAAAGCGCCAATTTGGTCGTCATGAACATATATTTTTTCTATCAAGGCAGATTTACTGTAAAATGCTATTTGATTACTTGGCTGCATTGAGTTCAGAAACACATATTCAACTATTTCCGTGTCTTCCTCTTTTTTATTATATCCTAATGCCGTGATAGCATGTCTTTCTTTGGTGTCCTGAAATTGCCCATTCTCATGTTTCTCGAAAATAGTGCCTCCTATTATTATAGGTATTTTAGCCTTTAAATAAGCGTTTACAGTTGCTTGTAGTTCGCTTTTTGTATGCAACTCTAAAACAAGAGGCGTCATATCGTGTTTGGATAGTGCGTTAACTATTTGTTCACTTGTTAATCCCTCTCGTCCTGCTTGTCCCGCCCTTTTCATCCCTGTTGCCTGAACTGTTATTTCGTAAGGGGATGGAACCAAATGTTTAAACAACTTGCTGGTAACTTGAAATGTATGCCACAAAGCGGCAGTTGCACAAGCAAAGACTTGGTGATCTTGTTCTTGAAATGCAACCGAATTGATAGTTAAATCTCTGCCGAATAAAGTAATTTTATATGGTCGAATAGTAGTATAATGTCTTGTTGAGCCGTATTTCCCTTCTTGAGGAAAAGTTTTTACACAGGTTTTTCCGAAAACTCTTTTGGGTATTGGTTTAATGGTAACAAATCCCGCGTATGTTGATTCTACGTTTTTAACTTCGTTCTCGTCCAAACTGCCTAAAACATAGCTTTCAAAAGTTGGTTTATCAAAAGCAATCTCGTTGTTGCCGATAAAAAAATGTAATCGCGCACAACGTCTGCTGTAATGCTTAAAACAACGAGAATAGTATCGAGAATGATCCTCCAAATATTGACGGTCTCGATAATCATGTTCAATTACAACTGCGAATAATCCAAGTTCTCCAAAATGATTCTCAAAATACTCGAATCTATTATTCTCATCGTGCTTATTAATATAGCCTTTTTCTTGTAATCTGTTACGAATTTGTAACATTATTTGTGACGGTAGTTCACCTTGTGCTATTGGTATAAAGTCGTATGTCGATGGCATAAAACAAATAAATTAAAGAAAAAAAACTCCAACCGTAATTTAATAAGTCAAATTGTGTACGGCTGGCGCATCCTATCCGAAGATATTTTATGCGTTCTGTCATAAGTTTTAATTATTTCTTCTCTTTCTTTCCGAATCTTGGTAAAATCAGCCTTGTCTATGTATTCTAACTGCTTTTTTAGAATTTTTTCGTATTGTTCGTCGCTCATAGTATAAAATTTTAATGATTTGTAATAAAAATAACAACCCCACGATAGTTTGCACTACCGCAGAATTGCCTTTTCAGGCACTGACCAAAGCGATTCTCTTCGTCGAGATGATCCTTGCAGGTCAGATAATATGTAAATACCTTTAGTGGGTCTGGCATTTCGTTCACTTTTCTCGCCTCTTTTCTTATCTGACAATCCGCATGTGAGACGTATTAACATGCAAAAAAGTCTCTCAATTGATGTAATAATCTGCAATCGAAAGCGCAAAAGTAAGAATAATATTTTTCAAACAAAAATATTTTTCGATATTTTTTCGCCCATAATTGCGTTAAACTTTGTTAAATCGCTAATAATCAAAGATGTAGCATCCGCAATTCAATCTCATAATTGGCTACTAATATGAATTATTAAAAACACAAAAGCTAAAATTGAAAAAATTATTTTCAGCCAGAAAAACCAATTGGTAACATATAGGCCGATCCAACTATAACAATTTATTTTTTTAGTAAGAGCATTTCGTTTTGCTGTATCGGCTTCTTCTAATTTATAACCGTTTTTAACCGCGAGTTGGTTAAAAACACTGTTTATTAAATATTGCAGAATATCAGATGCAAACATTAATCCAAAAAATATAAGAGACCATATTGCATTATGGCTCCATGTTTTTAAATCTAATCGTTCTTGTAACATCCAAATAATGCCAATTCCTCCTAAACAATATGACCGTAGGTTTTTGCTTAGCTCTTTTGAAGCATCACGATATGTCTCTTCAAATTCTTTTAATATCTCTTTCGTTTTATTGTCCATTGTATCTTTTCTATTTAATATAATAATTTACTTCCCTCCGAATCCGAAAGGACGGTGTCGTCTGATAAGCTCCACTTTCGCTTTGCCATCTTCTGTTTTTGTCACTTTCGCTTTGCCATCTTCTGTTTTTGTCACTTCCTTCTGTTCAGCGTTTGTCTGTTGAGTTTTTTGTTCCATGTTTTAATCTCCTATTTTTAAAAATTTGTAATGTGCCATATAGCGGCTGCAAAATTAGATAAAAATCATGAGATTTCCAAGCGCGCTTTTTCACATAACCTCAAAAAAAATCAAAGGGGAACTTTTTCTCAAAAGGTCCCCTTTTACTTACAGGTTTTAATAGGTATTAGTCTTAAAGGCAAAAAGATTGTT
>JAITHS010000179.1 GCA_031279875.1 Tannerella sp. | reverse complement strand
TTGTATATCTGGACAGGCTCGCTGAATGGCGTATCTCCCTGCTCACTCGAAGCCTCTAAAGTGCGCAAATAGAAATAATAATCTTCCGTGAGGCTGATAAATTGAACTATTATGTCCTCTACATCTTCAGGGGAAAAACCGTCCACAGAGGCATGACACTTTATCGTATATTCTTTACTATCAATGAGATCGTCGGAGAAAACGGTAGTATAACTGCCATCCGTTTCATCGGTCAAAAATCCTGATGTCGGAGCGTTGGAGTCAAAAACCATATCATCGGATGTAACCTGCAAGGGAAGAGTTATGATATTCATGCCCGGATAGTAATAACCCCACGCACGGTATCTCATATATACGGCAATGCGATAGTAATTTTTCTCATTCGGCGTGTCCTGAAATTTTATTTTGAAATCCATTCCGTATCCGCGATTCGGATTTTTGACGCTTTCGGTTTCGAGTGAAATAATTTCCGTCGGTTGTGGGATAACGGTCTCACATTCAACGCCTTGTAGCAGGCCGGGAGCAGATGCTTCGTAGCGAATACGGTCGCCTGCTTTCGGTTTGTAATCCAGAAAATAATATGACTGTCCTTTGATCGAAGTCAATATGTCGATAAAGGCAGAATCGCTGTGTGAGAAAGTGTATTTTCCGACCTGTTCGCCGTTAACAAAAACTTGAATATCAGCATTTTCGATTGCTGTATTCTCTTCGTCGGAGAGGAAAAACAGGCTTTTTGAAGCCGAAGCCGTCAATAACGAGTCCGGCGACAAAATGCTGTTAATCACCAACAATGGCGCTTGTTGCTTGCCTTTAAATTCGATGTTCTTTTCGCACGAAAACAAAGATAAAAGTAACAGTGTTGCAATAAGTATTATTTGTTTCATATTTTTAAAATTTATAACTGTAAGAAAAAGAAGGGATTATCGGGAAGATTGAAATTTGTTTGAGGACTTTTTTATCCTTACCGGTTTTTGAGTCACGCTCGGTAGCCGTATCAACAAAAAACGGATTTAAGCGGTTATAGGCATTATAAAATCCTATATTCCAAGTTCTTGTGCCATGTTTTTTCTTTTTGTGGAAATTAAATCCGAGGTCTAAACGGTGATAATCGGGCATTCTGTAATTGTTGCGTGATTCGTAATAAGGCACAGTATTGACGTATCCCGTCATGTGAGGGTCTGTAACGGGATAATATTCCTGCAAGGCCAGCGAGCCTGTATTTCCGGTAGAGAAGATCCATGTTGCGCCGATGTCGAAACGGTCGCTAAATTTGTGTGACAGGGTAATGTTGAAGTCATGTCGGCGGTCGTATTTGGCGGGAAACGGTCGTCCGAAATTGATTTCCTGTCCTTTACGGTTGAACTGTCGTTCCGATTTAGACCACGTATAACCGACCCATCCGGTTGTTTTTCCGGTTGATTTTTGCGCCAGCAGCTCTAATCCGTAACTCCATCCGCGTCCCATGTTAACTTTGTCTTCCCAACCGGTAGAGATGCCGAAAAATGAAGCGCCGTCTTTGTATTCAATGATGTTGTCCATTGTTTTGTAATACATTTCGGCCGAAAAATCAATGAGATTGTTCCATTTATAAAAGCCACCTACCGCAGCCTGATGCGTATTCATCGGTTCAATACGCTTTGTTACAGGCACCCAGAGGTCGGTCGGCAGGCTGATACTGCTGTTCGACAACAAGTGAATATACTGACTCATAAAGGAATATCCCGCTTTAACGGACACATTTTCGGACAAAAGCGCACGAGCCGACAATCGCGGCTGCAAAGAGTTATAAAAACGTTTTTGCACCCCAAAAGTCGAATAACGCAATCCTGCATTTAAGCGTAGCATATCGGAAACGGCCATGTCATCTTCGGCATATAACGATGTTTCATGCGCGTAAATAGGGTCGTTATGTGTCGTAAAATCAATCGGTTCGTAATCATTGATGTTGGTTATTTCTTCTTTTACAGCAATCACATCAGGTCGGAAAGTATGAAAGTTATAATTCATACCGAAACGAATTTCATGGTTCGGGTTAGGTTTAAAATCGAAGTCGGTTTTAAACATCATATCATTAATCCCCGAATTATAGCCGACGGTTGCTTTGTATATGTCAGTCCGTTGGGAATAGATTTCGCGACTTTCGGCCGTCATGTCCATATAGAAACGGTAGCGCGTAAAAGCGGCGGTAGCGTTCATAAACAGTTTGTTGTTGATGATATGATTCCAACGAAGCGCCGTAATCAGGTTTCCCCATTTCCAGTTCATTTTCATATATTCCTTAAAAGTAACCGTTTCTCCTTTGGGATCATACCCCGAATAAATATCTTCCGTGTATTCGCGTTCTTTCATACCGGCATAAACGCCGTCATCTCCCAGATAAAAACTCAAATAAAGCCTGTCGCGGTCGGAAAGTTTGTGGCTCATTTTGGCATTCAAATCATAAAAATAATAACCGGCAGTAGCACCGTCCTGTCCCGCCTGATTTGCCTGCCATTTGATTAGCGGCTGTGTAAGAACATCAATATACGTTCGCCTGCCGGAAAGCGAAAATGTTGTTTTGTCGTTGACAGGGCCTTCGATATTAAACTTGCTGGCTATAAGGCCGATAGATACGTTGCCGTGATAGCCGCTTTGGTCGCCGTCTTTCATTCTGATATCTATTACCGACGAGAGCCGTTCGCCGAAACGTGCCGGAAAACCGCCTTTGTAGAGCGTAACGCTTTTGAGCGCGTCGGCATTGAAAACAGAGAAAAAACCGAGCGCATGGTTGACGTTGTAAACCGGAATTTCATCAAGCAAAATCAGATTTTCGTCCGGCCCGCCGCCGCGCACATAAAAGCCTGCCGAGCCTTCCGTACCGCTCTGAACGCCGGGAAGCAACTGTAAAGCCTTAATGACGTCCACCTCACCGAGTATCGCCGGAATATTTTTTATCTGCTCAATAGGTACTTCGATGGCGCTCATCTGTGTTCCTTTGACGCCGATAGCGCTTTGATGCGCCACAACCGTTACCTCACCAAGCATCATTCCGCCTTTGAGGGCGATATTGATTACGGTATCTTTCGACAGAAAAAACTTCTTTTCTTCTGCCGTATATCCCACGTATGAACACGTCAGTGCTACGTCGCCGACCGACAATGTCAACGAATAAAAACCATAAGCATTAGACGCTGTTCCTTTTTTGGTATTGTGTTCAAAAACAGATGCTCCGATAAGCGTTTCACCCGATTCCGCATCAGTAATGATGCCGCTGATAGTGTAAGTTTCGGCATATATTGCCGTTGTAAGAGCAGACCATAATATAAAGGTACAAATTTTTTTTGACATATACAAATTTTCTTGAATAAATCGGTTATTAAACGGCCGCAAAGGTAGGAATTTAAATTGATAATTGCAAATTAAGTTTACGAGGGGACAAGGGGACGAGGAAACGAGGGCATTCGTCATTGCGAGCAGGAATGATAGACCCAAACGATAGGTAATGACGGTACCACGAACCCTTGCAGTGGTTTTAACCCTGCAAGCGGTTTGGAGCTTACGTCCGTCATTGGTAGCAGGAATGACGGTACCACGTCATTGCGAGGAACAAAATAATGTTAAAAATTATATATTTTTAGTAGGAAGCGGGGGGGATTACGTTCTTACTTTGATATACAACAAAATCTATGACGGATCTATTAGAAAAATATTTCTATAAAACTATGAGTATCAAGGAAAAACGCGAGATGCTCGACAGAATGGACAACGACGATGAACTGCGTCGGGAATTTTTTGCACTCCAAAATCTCAACGCACTTACTACTCTTATTCCCAATAACGGCGAAGACACAACAAAAGCAACAAAAGTACATCTGTTGAAATTCAAACGCAAAGTACGCATTAAGTTGATAGTCAAGTCTCTCCACGCAGTTTCGCGTTATGCCGCCATAGCGCTGATTGCCGTTATTGCAACAATGTTCATTAGTCTCCGGTCTAAAAGCAACACTGTTACAATAAGATACGAAGAATTTTCAATTCCAGCCGGTCAACACGCCACAGTAACGCTCCACGACGGGACGCGCGTATGGCTTAATGCGCGCTCCACGCTACGCTACCCCAACGTTTTTACCGACACAAGGGAAGTAGAGCTCACAGGAGAAGCATTTTTTGACGTCGCCGAGAAGAAAGACAAACCGTTCACAGTCAACGTAGCCGGCATGAAAGTAAGCGCTACCGGCACGCAATTTAACGTTTTTGCTTACGGCGATAACAGCAATTTTACCGCCTCGCTGATAGAAGGCACTATCGAAGTAAGCGACAAGGCCGGCACACAAAAGCCGATAGAGCTTAAAAAAGACGAATACGCCGCATGGCGCAACGGCAAATTGATACGCGACTCCCTGATTAACAAAGACTTCCTGCTCTGGAAAGAAGGCATATATGCTTTCGACGACGTACCGTTTTCCGACATCGTATCAAAATTAGAACTCTATTACGACGTCAAAATCATTGTTCGCAACGACAATCTCGGCAAATACCGCTTTACGGGCAAGTTTCGACAGCGCGACGGTATCACAAGCGTTTTGCGTGCCATGCAAATAGTCAATCGTTTTAACTTTATTAAAGATGACGAAACAAATATTATAACTATTCAATAACATCTCTCTATTAAATCGGGCAACAAACCTGTTGCGGTTTTTCTTCGCGAAGCATTCGACGAGACCGACATCAAGTACGCCTTTGAGAACGATTACATCCTACTCACGAGGCGTGGTATTGCAACGAGCCGTGCTGCCGACACCATACAGCAACAAGGCAAACGCATCACAGGCACCGTAGTTGACGCCGGAACAAACGAACCTGTTTCGGGCGCCACCATCAAAATCACAGGCACGACGACAGGTACCGCTACCGATGCCGACGGTAAATTTACAATCAACGTTCCCGACAACGCAACTCTTCTGGTTTCCTATATAGGATATAAACCACAGGAAGTCAGCGCGTTAGAGAACGGTATGACAATCAAACTATCGGAAGACACGGAATCTCTCGACGAAGTTCTCGTAGTAGGATATTATTTTTGGAAATATTATAACTCGCACCAAACCAACCAGAGCTTAGGTACGGATGTAGAAGATTTTCCATTGTTTACCGTAGAAGAAGTAATGCTCAATTATGCGGAAGCGGCTTATGACAGAAATCGGTTCGACCAGTCCGTTGCCGATGCTACCATCAATAAATTGCGTCCACGCGCAAATTTGCCCGCAATGACGATTGCCGATATCGATGCGAATTTCGACCCCAACAGAGATCCGAGCGTATCTCCCCTGTTGTGGGAAATCCGCCGTGAGCGTCGCGTGGAATTGATGGGCGACGGCTTCCGTTTCACCGACCTGAAACGCTGGAAAAAAGGAGAATATCTCAACAAACAGCCTCTGGGAGCGTATATCAAACGTAGCGATTTCGGTAATACGAACAATATCAAAATACTGAACAATGCCGCCGAAGGATATACATATTACTTCGACGTGCCTCCCGGCTGGCTCGACAAATATTATCTCGAACCCTTGCCAACCAAAGAAACGACATTAAACCCCAACCTTTTGCCCGACAATCCGGGTTGGTAATGACGGCACCCCAAACCCTTGCAGTGGTTTTAAACCCTGCAAGCGGTTTGGTTTTTAAAATATTTTAAAAATGAACCGATAGATATTAAAAAATTGTCCGAACGTTAAAAAAAACGCATAATATAGTGTACTATACGCAGTACTACTGCTACGCATCCGAGCGTAAGATAAACTACGGGGTTGTCGTTAACTGCGAAGTAACACACCACTGCTCCGATGGCAAGTAGCATGAAAAGGAGGGTCAATATCCCGTCCAAACGGCCGCCGCGCTTCATAATAGTTTCTCCTTTACGGCGTTAACTATTTCGTCTGGAGTAAAAACTATACCGCCCAGACGTCCGAAATGCTCTACTTTAATGCGGCCGTTGACGGCGAGGCGCACGTCTTCGACCATCTGACCGGCGTTGAG
This sequence comes from Tannerella sp., assembly GCA_031279875.1. Lineage (GTDB taxonomy): Bacteria > Bacteroidota > Bacteroidia > Bacteroidales > Tannerellaceae > Tannerella. The sequence goes on along the minus strand of JAITHS010000179.1, from coordinate 1,079 downwards.
TTCTACCGACAGCATACCTTTTACACCGCGCTCTACCAAATTTACGATAGCGTTAGTAGGAAACGGCCACAAAGTGATGGGTCGTAACATACCGAGTTTCAGCCCGTTAGCCCGTGCCGTTTCAATTGCTTTCTGACATATTCGCGCCGATGAGCCGAAAGCAACGAGGATATAGTCGGCATCGTTACAGAGATATTCTTCGTAGCGCACTTCTGCGGCTTCTATGGCGCGGAATTTCTCCTGAAAGCGGAGGTTTTTGCGTTCCATTATTTCGGGGTTGAGTTCGAGTGATGTTATCACATTACGTTCACGGTCAGCCGTTTTGCCTGTCGCCGCCCATGGATAGCGGGAAATAATTTCGGCGTCGGTCAAACGCGGACGGAACGGCGGCAGTATGACTTTCTCCATCAATTGCCCTATCATTCCGTCGGCAAGTATCATCGCCGGATTGAGATATTTGAACGCGAGGTCAAAGCCAAGCACTACGAAATCAGCCATTTCCTGAACGCTCGACGGCGCCAGCGTGATGAGCCGGTAATCCCCGTGTCCACCGCCTTTGACAGTCTGAAAATAGTCCGCCTGTGAGGGCTGAATAGTGCCGAGACCAGGACCGCCGCGCATCACATTGATGAGCAGACAGGGCAGGTCAGCACCCGCAATATACGAAATGCCTTCGAGTTTGAGGCTTATGCCGGGACTTGACGACGAGGTCATAACCCTCTTGCCTGTCCCCGCGCCGCCGTAAACCATGTTTATAGCCGCCACTTCGCTTTCGGCTTGCAGGACAACCATTCCGGTCGTCTCCCACGGCTTTTCGGCTTCAAGCGTTTCGAGTATTTCCGATTGTGGTGTTATGGGGTATCCGAAGTAACCGTCTGCACCATAGCGTATTGCTGCGTGCGCTATCGCTTCGTTACCTTTCATTAGTCTTACTTCTTCCATTATTTTTCAATTTTCGTTTTGTAAATAGTGAGGCAAGCGTCGGGACACACCCATCCGCAACTTGCACACCCGATACAATCGTCGGGATTTTTCATATAAACGTAGTGGTAGCCTTTCGTATTGACGGTTCTCGGATT
>JAITHS010000118.1 GCA_031279875.1 Tannerella sp. | reverse complement strand
TGATTTTTCGATCAATCGCAACCAGACGGAACTTTTGGATTATACTATCTCAAATCTGAAACAAGATTTTATTTACGGTTTCATTTTGATATGTATAGTAGCATTTTTCTTTCTCGGCGACGCCAAATCGCCTACCGTTATAGCAATTTGTATGATGGTATCGCTGGTAGTCAGCTTCCTTTTCTTCTTTTTATTCGGTAAATCAATCAATATCATATCGTTATCGGGTTTGATACTCGCTCTCGGAATGATGATCGACAACGCCATTATAACGACCGAAAACATAAGCCAGTACAGAGAAAAAGGGTTCTCGCTCGACAATGCCTGTATTAAAGGCACAACCGAAGTGTTGACGCCGATTTTAAGTTCAACGCTCACTTCTATCGCCGTTTTCCTGCCGCTGATTTTTTTGAGCGGCATAGCGGGAGCGCTTTTTATGGACGAAGCCTTTGCCGTATCAATCGGGCAACTTACATCATATCTTGCCGGCGCAATGTTGCTGCCCGTTCTATATAAGATGATGTACACCAAAACGTTTATAAAGAAAGATTTAGGTGTAAGTTTAAAAAAATATCAGAATAGAACAAACAAAATGTTATTCGGATTTTACGACCGGCTTTTGGAATTTACTTTCCGTCGTAAAATATTTAATTCTCTGATACTTATACTTATTTTTCCGCTCTGCGTGCTACTGTTTAATATTATACCCAAATCGGGAATGCCGGAAGTCGAACAAGTTGAACTGTTGACATTTATCGACTGGGGCGAAAATATTCATCTTGATGAAAATTTAAGACGAACGGAAGAACTCTGCAAAGCCGTCGATTCAACAACGATAGAATATTCCGCATATATCGGTCGGCAGGATTTTATACTTGATAATGAGCGAAAAATGTCATCTTCCGAATGTGAAATATACATCAAAGCCGAAAGCCGTCAATTAGCGATGGCGTCGCGTCGGGAAATAGAAAAGCGGATAAAAAGCAAATATCCGTTAGCAAAAGCCGTTTATTCGCCACCAGAAACGATATTTGAAAAAATATTCGTTACCGGCGAATCGGAAATCGTAACCCAACTGTATCCGCTAAACAAGCAGCGAACCCCCGAAGCGCAGGAAATCAAAGCATTACAACAACAGTTGGATAAAGCTAACGGTGAAAATTCTATCGGTATTACCTTTGATGAAGAAATGAATATAGTTGTAGATCGCTCAAAATTAATGCTTTATAACATATCATACGGCGAAATAGAAAAGGTTATAAAAGCCGCTTTCCGCAACAATGAAGTAGCATTGTTGCGCTCATATCAACAATTTTTACCGATTTCGATCGAAGGCGACGAAAAAAGTATCAACGAAATACTGAATAATACGCTTATAAGTCCGCAATCAGGCAATTTTGAGCAATCAATACCGCTCAGTTCGCTTGTAACGATAAGCGCTTCGGAAGGAACAAAAACTATCATCGCCGGTAAAAACGGAGAATATATACCTATTGAATATCAGGCAGTTAAAGATCCCGATAATTTAATGACAAAAACAAGAGCGGCAGTAAAACAAGAAGGCGGTTTCGACGTCTCCTTTTCGGGCAGTTATTTTTCCAGCAGGCAAATGATTAGCGAATTGATTATTGTTCTGATAATTTCAATTCTACTGATGTATTTTATTCTTGCCGCTCAATTTGAAAGCTTTCTGCAACCGTTGATAGTTTTGGCGGAAATACCGATTGATATAACTTTTGCTTTGATAACGCTCTGGTTATTAGGCCATACGCTTAATCTTATGAGCGCGATAGGAATTGTAGTGTCGTGTGGAATAATCATCAACGACTCAATCCTTAAAATAGACTTAATCAACGAGTTACGCAAACAGGGCGTACCTCTCATGGAAGCCATTCATACAGCCGGACATCGCCGTTTACGCGCAATTGTAATGACAATGTTAACAAGTGTTATAGCGATGGTTCCGATGTTGTTTACCAACGATTTAGGCTCCGAACTTCAAAAACCGCTCGCCATAGCGATGATTTCGTCGATGGTGGTAGGTACAGTTGTAAGTTTGGGAATTATACCGCTGATTTATTGGGGAATTTACAGGAAAATTAAAAATTAAGAATTAAAAATTATGAAATCATCAAATAATCAAATAATCTCAAATCATCAAATAACCGGCATATTGCTTTTTATTATTTGTACCGTATTTTCGGCCAAAGCCCAGCAACCGTCCGTATTTTTGACGCTTGAACGCACAATAGCGCTTGCAGCCGACAGTTCACTCGAAGCCTTACGCTCACAAAACATCTATCTGTCAAGCTATTGGGAATATATGGCATTTAAAGCCGGCCGGTTGCCGAGCCTGACGTTAGATCTTACTCCCGCTCAATATTACAAACAGTTGAGTAAACGGTACGATTCGAATGAGAATATTGACATCTATCGTCAACAGGCTTCCTACGAGGCTAACGGCGGGCTTTCGATAAGTCAAAATTTCGACCTGCTCGGCGGTTCGTTTTTCCTTAATTCCGACTTGCGATATATCCGTAATTTCGGCGAAAATACTTATAATGAATTTGTTTCCATTCCCGTTACTATCGGTTACAGGCAAAATCTGCTCGGTTACAATTCGTTCAGCTGGGAAAAGAAAATTGCCCCCTTAAAGTACGAAAAATCTAAAAAACAATTAGTTTACGACCTTGAAAACACAGCAAGTTTAGCCGCCGCCTATTTTTTCAATCTCGCCATGGCACAAGCCGAATACGACCTCGCCAAAGAAAACATGAGTAATACCGATACCCTGTATCGCATCGGAGAAGAACGATTTAAAATAGCATCAATCAATCAAACCGATTTGCTTACACTCAAACTCGACAGGATAAATGCCGCCAATTCGTTGAAAAATGCCGAAATAAATTATAAACGCGCAACGTTTGCATTAACGTCATTCCTTAATATGGATAAAAATACGGTAGTGCAAATAAAGCTGCCGAGCTATCCCAAAACAATGGAAATATCGGTTGACAAGGCGCTTGCGGAAGCACGACGAAACAATCCCGAATTAATCGGATATAAACAAAATATACTCGAACGAGAGCGGGAAGTTGACCGTACAAAAAAAGAATCCATGTTTAATGCTTCCATTTATGCAAGTATGGGATTCAATCAAGTCGGCAATACGCTGGCAAACGCATACAAAGACCCTACACGACAAGACATTCTGTCATTGACGCTATCAATTCCGTTAGTTGACTGGGGAGTGAGACGCGGACGATTTAACATGGCAAAAAACAGTTTGAACGTGATGCAAATAACCGCCCGACAAGGCGAATTAAAGGTAGAAGAAGACGTCATAATGACGGTAGGAGATTTTAACATGCAGAAAGACATGATAAAATCGGCCGAAGAAGCACTCGAAATTGCCGACAAAGCATATTCGCAAACACGTCAACGCTTTATGATCGGAAAAGCAGATATTAATTCGCTTACCCTCTCACGACAACGCCAACAGTCGGCAAGGAGAAATTATGTCAGCGCGCTCGAAAATTACTGGAACAGTTATTACAAAATTCGTAAGCTGACTTTGTTTGATTTTGAATACAACACACCTATAATCAGCGCTATCATAGAATAACATGGAGAACGGAAAAAGGAACATATCGTCGTTTACGGTAATAGTAGCGTTTGTAGCATTATCGTTAGCCGGACTGGCTATGATACCGTTACTGACGGTCAAATTGTCGCCTTCACGTTCATTGCCCAGTATTACCGTCTATTTCAGGATGAACGGCAGTTCGGCGCGCGTCGTTGAAATGGAAACAACATCCAAACTTGAAGCCATGCTGTCGAGAATAAAAGGTATCAAAAGCATCCGCTCCACATCATCAAACGGCAGCGGACGAATAACGCTCGACATCGATAAACATACTTCGCTCGACATGGTAAGATTGGAAGCATCAACTATCGTTCGTCAGACGTGGAAATCGCTACCGTCGAGCGTTTCGTATCCTTCCATTTATGTCAACATGCCGCAAACGGAAACGCCACGCACTTTCATATCCTATAACATCGACGCCACAGTGCCGCCGATTGTTATTCAGCGTTATGCCGAAGAATATATCAAACCGGTGCTGGCGCAAATAAACGACATCTACAAAGTTGATATATACGGCGCTACGCCTTACGAATGGCTGCTCGAATACGACATTCACCGTCTCGATGAACTGGGAATAAGCGTCTATCAGATACGAGAAGCAATTCAAGCCTACAACCAAAAAACGTCGCTCGGTATGGCGCTTATCGACAACGACGGCAGCAACGACAAATATATCCGGCTGACGCTCTCGATGAACAGTGAACAGGAAAAAGACCGCTTTGACGCCAAAGATATTTATGTCAAAACACAAAACGGCTCAATGATAAGCCTTGACCGCCTTGTAACGGTAAAATATCAGGAACAGGAACCGACACAATATTTCCGTATCAACGGCTTAAATTCGATATACATAACTCTCACCGCTACCGAAAACGCAAACCAGATAAAATTGAGCAAAACAGTAAAAGCCACAATGCAGCAATTGAAAGAACAACTGCCAAAAGGTTACGAACTGCATATCAACTACGACGTAACGGAACGTATTGATAATGAACTCAATAAAATCTATATCCGCACCTTCCTGACGGTACTTATACTGTTGCTGTTCGTGTTTTTCACAACTTTCAACGTGCGGTATCTGCTGTTGATAGTCCTGAGCTTGTTCTTCAATATCGCCGTAGCATTCATCTTCTACTATCTTTTTGAACTGGAAATTCAGATATATTCGCTTGCCGGAATCACAATATCGCTCAGCCTCGTTATCGACAACACGATAATCATGACCGACCACTACATCCGAAAACATGACTACAAAGACGTTCTTTCAATTCTGGCAGCAACCCTGACAAGCGTAGGAGCATTGTCGGTTATATTTTTCCTCAACGAAAACATGCGATTAAATCTGCAAGACTTCGCCGCCGTTGTAATCGTGAACCTGCTGATTTCGCTTTTCATCGCCTTTTTGGTTGTTCCGGCTTTGATAGACCGTTTAAAGATTAAAAATAAATCGCTGAAAATCAAATACATAAATCCAAAGAAAATAACCGTCTATTTCAACAAATTCTATTTTCTGTTTATCAAATTTGTTGTCCGCTTTCGGGTAGCGGTAATCATTATTTTGATATTGGCTTTCGGACTGCCCGTTTTCTTGCTGCCGGAAAAAATCGACGAACAAGGAAAATTTGCCGAACGATACAACAAAATAGTTACTACTCAAGTTGTGAAAGAAAAAATACGTCCTATCCTCGAAAAAGCACTGGGCGGATCGCTACGTCTTTTTGTGCAGAAAGTCAATTCGGGCAGTTATTACTCCAAAAAAGAAGGCGAATTAAGCATCTCCATTAACGCATCCATGCCTAACGGAACAACGATGAAACTGATGAACAACTCGATACAAAAGATGGAAGCGTATTTGAGCCAATTCAAAGAAATCCGACAGTTTCAAACAAACATCAACAGTCCTTATCAGGCAAATATTCATGTTATCTTCACCAAAGACGCCGAAAACACAGGATTTCCCTATCAATTGAAAAGCAACGTCATCACACAAGCCTTGCAGATAGGCGGCGGCGGCTGGACGGTAACCGGCCTCGAAGATCGCGGGTTCAGCAACGAAGTAAGAGATTTCGCCGGCAGTTTACACATCAAAATGTCGGGCTATAACTATGACCAATTACATTTTTATGCCGATTCGTTAAAGCAAAAACTGCTCTCCCACCGGCGAATAAAAGAAGTTCTTATCAACTCTCAATATTCCTACTATAAAGAAAACTACGTAGAATTTATTTTAGACCTCAAACGTCAACAGCTCGCGGCAAAAAATATCAGCCCTTACGAACTTTTCAGCTCCGTCAGCCCCGTCTTTACACGCAATATGCACACCGGTTATGTAGTTAATAAAGAGAAGATTGAAGACATCAGGATGTCGTCGCTCCAAAGTCGGCAATACGATGTGTGGAACCTCGCCAACATGGGACGCAGTCTCTATGGAAAATACTACAAAACCGACGATGTGGCTTCGATTGAAGAAGGACAAACGCCACGCAACGTTGTCAAAGAAAATCAACAGTATCTTTTGTTTTTGCAATACGAATACATCGGTTCCTACCAACTGTCACACAAAGTACTCGACGAAGAACTGGAAGCATTAAACAAAGCAATGCCAATGGGATATTTCGTTGAAAATCAATACAACACCTACCGCTGGGGAAAAGAAGACAACAAACAGTACTATCTCATCTTCTTAATCATAACAATCATCTTCTTCATGTCGTCGATCCTCTTCAACTCGTTGAAACAGCCTCTCGCCATCATTTTTATCATTCCTGTTTCCTATATCGGCGTTTTCCTCACTTTCTACCTCTTCGATCTCAACTTCGACCAGGGCGGCTTTGCGTCCTTTGTCCTGCTCTGCGCCATTACCGTAAACGCCGGCATATATATCATCAACGAATACAACCGCATAAGAACGGCAAAACCCTCCATAACACCCGTTAAAGCCTATATAAAAGCTTGGAACACAAAAGTATTCCCTATCTTCCTCACCATTATCTCTACCATTCTGGGCTTCTTGCCGTTTATGGTCGGATTAGCCCGCGAAGGCTTCTGGTTTCCGCTCGCTACCGGCGCCGTTGGCGGTTTGGCCATGTCGTTTGTCGGATTATTCATGTTCTTACCTGTTTTTTTGCTGAAGAAAGAGAAGAAAAGAACTTAAAATATGTAAAATTGCAAGATGTCAAAAATAACCGATTTTTGAGTAATGATATGAACCGATATGACAAACGGTAACGTTTTATTCGGTAAAAACAGAAAATCATAAATGTAAAAATTTATTAAATGTTTTCAAATATATTTAAAATGACGCAAATTATTTGGAATATTTACAAAATTGTAATACCTTTGCGGTCGATTTAAAGAATAAATATTAATAATAACGATTTAGCAATTAGCAAAAATGAGAAGTGCAAATTTTTTATGTACAGTGACAGCGGTATTATTTATTGCCGTATCACAAAATGTAAACGCACAGTTGACGATAGGTTCGAATGAGCCTACACAACCCGGTGCATTATTACAAATCAAAGAAGTTGACGGCGTGCAAACAAAAGGCCGCAACGCATTCGGAGGACTTAGCCTGCCAAGGGTTTCGCTCTCAAGTACAAACAATCTTTATCCGATGTTTCTGACCAACCGCGACGTGCCGACATCAGGTCCAACAGCCGAGTACAGCCAGAACAAAGCGACGCTCGACGCTCAACATACCGGAATGATTGTTTACAATGTTAACACTGCGTCGCCTTTTTTCGAAGGCATCTACGTATGGACCGGTCAGGCATGGACTACAATGGGCGGCGCGACAGGAGTTAACGGACTCTACAATGCGTCGGCCGGAGAAATAGGTCTGGGCGGCGCTCTGACCGGCAACACCGTTATAGCAAACGGCACGCCATCGCAGCCCTACTCCCTCGCCTTTGTGAATGGCACCGACTCGGTGAGAATTGGAGCCGCCGGTTCGTCAACATTGCTCAAAGTGTCGTCAACGAACAAGGGAATGATGCTGCCGAAGGTTACGCTTTCAAGCAGGACAGACCGAACAACCGTACCCAATCCGGAACACGGTCTGATGGTGTATAACACAGGCAAACATGCCTCTTACTCGGTCGAAGGCTTCCTCTTTTGGAACGGCAGCGAGTGGAAAACGATGGACAACAACGTTGCCATAAATCCCTCTTTCGCATCCTTCAATTGCGGCTCCGCTATCCTGTCGCCGGCGCAATATACCAGCCAAGTCGCCTATTCGGGAATTCTTCGGGTGCCATACTCCGGCGGCAACGGCGGACGTTACAGCGGAGGCGCCAGCATAACAGCCAACGGCCTCACCTTCAAACTTCAGGACGGCAGATTAGAAAACGGCAACGGCGAATTAGTATTCAGCGTATCCGGAACTCCTACTGTTTCCTCGCCTACAGGTACTACTATTAGAATGGTGAAAGCTCTGGTACCTTTCAATGCGGGCTCGGAATGCGATGTAACGGTTGGCGATAATGTTGACGCAACCGTAAGAACAAAAGCCACCGTAGGCCCGCTACTCAAAACCAGCGAGGGAGCAAACGGATATCACCGCGTGGTTACTACGCCTGACGGGAAATTTTCCGTTCGCATATTTATTCGTAGCGGTCAGAATCTGCAAGATGCCGACTTGCAAATACGAAACAATACATCTGTCGAGCAAACAATAATGTGGAGCTCGGTCTTTGGATGGCATGACAACGTTGACGGAGCTTCAAATAACTCACTCAAATTGCAGACGGGTATATGGAGCGGAAACAGTGGTGAGAACGGCTCTGGTACAGTGGCGCAATCTACAAGCAATAATGCGGCCTGGGGAAATGAGAACGTCTATTGGAGTAACGACCCGGAGCATCGCTCCTATATGTGGGTTTCTTACGAAGCAAACAGCCAAACAGCCTATATCCTGACGTTCATGATGGGAGCAAGGCAACTTGGCGCTGCAAACGATTCAAGCGCCGCCACAGTAAAGGCTTTCCTGAAAATAGACGAAGTCATCGCAAACCAATAAACCCTCGCAGCGGTTTTAGATACTTATAATGTAATGACGTTTTTTTTAACTGCATCATTACGAGGACGTTAACGCATAAAGCATTCGTCATTGCGAGGGCGTTAGCCGGAAGCCATAACGAACAGGGCATTCGTCATTGCGAGGAACGAAGCAATCCAGAAGAAAAAGAACGCTGGATTGCTTCGTTCCTCGCAATGACGTGGTACCTTCTGCTTTCCGCCTGCTCCAAACCGCTTGCAGGGTTTTTAACCGCTGCAAGGGTTTGGGTTATATGATAATCACTTTACGAGTATAAATCTTTGTTCCTGCTGAAATTTTAATAATATAAATACCTTTCGGATAAGTGCTAACGTCGATGTTTGAGCGGTTGAAATATCTGCCGACAAGTTGTCCGTCGAGCGAATAAATGACGGCAGAAGACGGTGTAGCACCGGAAATGTGTATCATACCGCCTGTAACAGGGTTGGGAAAGATGACAGGCATGTCGGACACAACTTCGTTAGCGCTGGCGTTGTCAACATACGCCAGATAGAACTCGTGGATACTCCAATACTGTGTTTTGCCGCTGCCGGTTTGTACTACTCTGATATATTGAGTTGTTGTTTCCGGTATTGGGATGATGACTACTGCCGCTGCTTGGGCGCCGGTAGCGATGGGAGTATTCCAGTTGACGCCGTCGGACGACACATAAACGGCGTATTCTTTGGGATAGTCGTTTGGGCTGGCGGAGGCGTCGAGTATTACGGTATTGATTTTGACCGGCATGCGGGTATTGACTGAAAACCATTGTCCGGGAAGGGTTTGCGAGCCGGCGTGCCAGCGTGTTGAAGCGATGCCGTCGATAGCCAGAGCAGCATTTTCGCTGCCTATGCCGGTTGCTATCCATCCCACGCGCGGCAGTGTTGCGCCTGACGAAAAGAGAGGGCTTAATGTCAGGTTGTTGAGCCAAGTCTTGTAGCCCGTCGGTGATGATAGCGGCGAGAGCGACGACATGACCGATGTCAGCGCCGTTTTGCCCGAAGATACCAGATTAGTTGTATTGCTTATTGAGTTTATAACGTTGATATTATCGGCGCCGGTAATGTTAAACGAGCGTGTAGTGCCGAACTGTTGGAAGTTGGCGAGATAGAGATTGACATGTCCGCTACCGGCGAAATTGCCGCCGTAAACAGCGCCACCCCAGTAGTCGGAAGCGAAAAGATTGGCTGTTTCGGCAAAGTTGGCGCCTGTTTCGAGGAAATGAGCGTTAGGATACACCTCTTCGCGTACTACGGAAACTATCTGGCTATTGATCATATCAAACCCTTTGCTGTAATGTAGCGCGTCGAAGCATACTGATCTCATAGAAGCGTCGATACCGTGTCCGAGCGCGATGCCGGAAGGAGCAAGTCCGTTGGTTGTAGAGCGTCGGAAAGTAACGCCTTTATGCGATGCGTAGTGGAAATTGTTGTATAAAATCTCGTCTTCACAGTCTTCGAGGATAAGAAATTCCAGCTCGCCATAGTTTTGGTTATAGACGCCGTTTTTGGCTTCGGCAGTATTTTCGGAGTTTGGCCATGCGCCGAACTTCGGGTGTTCGTATCCGTTGGCATATACAACAGGATTAAACTGGAAGTTGCTGATAATGCCGTCTTTTGAGCCGCCGCCAACACGTATTGCGTTTTTGAACACATGTCCGGCAAGATAATCCACATAATGGTTGTCGCATTTGTGTGTAAAGAGGTCTATGCCGTAATAAGTAGCCCTTATTCCGATGTTTACGATATAGATATCGTTGCCTGTTGCCTGAATGCAGTAGGGATATTTGGGTAAGGTTGCAGGATTGATTGTCATCGATGATTTTGTTTCGGGATAGTTGAAAGTGAGGCCTCTGATACCGCTGCGTGCGGATAATTTCATGAAAGGCTGTCCTGTGGGATTGTTTTTGTCGGCATATACTTCGATGATGGCGCCCTGTCCTTTTGGTACAGAAGCGACGTCGGAAGCGCCTTTGAGTTCGACGCCTGTCGGTATTGTCAGATTACCGGTTACTTTGTATTTGCCGGAAGGCATAAAAACTACTCCTCCGCCGTCTTCGGATGCTTTGTTGAGAGCGTTTTGGATGGCGGCGGTATTGTCGGTAACGGCGTCGGGTTTGGCGCCGAAAACATCATCGGTAACTACATATAGCGCTTTACGGGCAGGTTTTGTTTCATGAGGGATGATATTAGGAAATGTCGGCAGTTTTTTGATTGACACCGGAGTATGGTCGATTTTGCATTCAAACAGGGAGTTGTTGCGGATGTTGGCGGTGGTAGCAAAGCGGTTGCCGGAAAGGATGGTACGTGCGTAAGCGCCGATGTTGAGTTGAGAGTTGAAATCGCCGTCAACGGATGTAAAAACGCCGCCCATGATGTTGACTTTGCCTGCGTCGATGCGGCATTGCTGTGAGAGGAGGCGTGTGGAGGCTCCTGAAGACATGCGGATAGCTTCGTCGGAGGCTGAAATGTTGCAGTCGTATAACTGTACCGTCGAGGCGGCGCCGTCGATAACGGAGATGCCTTGTGTGCAGTTGTCGATTTTGATGCGTGTAAACATCATTCCTGCATTGGAAACGCTTTCGATTAGAATGGCTGTTGAGCAATTATTGAAAGTCATGCCGTAGTTATGCCCGTTAGGTTGCGAGCCTGCGGATGCTATGCTCGGCGCGGCATGAAAGCCGATTTTATAGCCGTCGATGAACGTATTACAGGTATAAGACCAGTCGTTTCGTCGCATGACGATAGCGGTGGCATTGTTGCGGATAAAATCGGCGTAGTTGTCGCCTTTTGTCGGAGCGTCGGGCAATGATGATTCAGCCCAGTAGTCGGGCGAGAAATAAATCCAATCGAGCCGTCCCACATCGGCGATGTTATCTAATTCAATGCCTCGTTTGAGTGGTGTGCCGTAGAGGTTGAAGACGTTTGGGCATCCTCCTCCGTTGCGTTGTGAAAGGATTACTCCTGAATAAGCATTGACAAGGGTTACGTTTCTGACGTTGCAGTAGTCGTTGCCCCAGTATCCTTGTCGGCCGTAGAGGATAGCTGGCGGGTAAGGAGTGATGTTGTCGGGCTTTTGTTCGGGATACCACAAGGCGATGTTGTAGAGACCGGTAGAGGGTTCCATAGTGATAAACGATTCGGCTTCGTCTTCGCTGCCGCGTCCGTGATATGCCATGAGGATTGTTCCTGATACCGACGGTTGTGGTTTGTTCCAGTCGCCTCTTAATATAACGCCGTGCGGAATGATGATTTTACCGTCGATGCGATAGCGTCCGGCAGTAAGATAAAGAGTTCCGCCACCAGCATTGCCGAGCCGCGTAAGCAGTTCCTGAATGCCGTTGCGCGAATCATTGACGCCTGTTTTGTCGATGGATTCGTGTGAGGCGTCGGTGTAATCGGCAACACCGAGTTCTTCGGTTTCGTAGTTGTCGCTGTCGATTAAACGCCTTTGTGTGCCTGTCTGTGCCGTTGACGACAAACTTAATGTGATGAAAAGAAAAATAAGATGTTTCATGAGAGTTGAGAGTTTTAAAGAGTTGAGAGTTGAGACACCCTTGCAGTGGTTTTAGAACCCTTGCAGTGGTTTTAGAACCCTGCAAGTGGTTTTAATGTTGAAAGGGGGTCGTACAGGGCATTCGTCATTGCGAGGTACGAAGCAATCCAGAATACAGGAAGTAATCCGTAAGGAAAAGGCACGCTGGATTGCTTCGTTCCTCGCAATGACGGGGTACCCTCTGCCCTCTGCTTTCTGCTTTCTGCCTCCTGCCTCCTGCCTTCTGCGTTCTGCCTTCTGCGTTCTC
>JAITHS010000329.1 GCA_031279875.1 Tannerella sp. | reverse complement strand
CCGGGAAGCGCCCGGCCGCGGTCGGAATCTCCACGTCCGTGCACGCCGAAGGCTCCCGGTCGGACGCAAACTCGTGGATCATGCCTCCCACCTTCCGCCTGATCACCCAGTTCTGCGGATCGTTCCACTTGTGGCTGTTATCGCCCGTCCACCGCATCGGCGGCACATCGCCCGGAGCGTCAACATGCACCGTAAACGGGGCGGGAGGGAAGTGTCTTACTGTGGCGTGCGGATTAACCCCTTGAGGAGGGACTCCACTACCATTAAAGCCGGGTCGTATCCACCACGACACATCGGCTGTCAGAGGGCCGGGGTTGTAAACAGCGCCTTCATGAACAGGAACTCCTCCCTGAGATTCATAGGGTTCATCGGCTATGTTATACCACAGGTAATGTGTAGTATCGTTCATTCCTACTGTTAAATGACTGGCTAGCCTGATGGTATGATCGGGATCACTGTAACAGGCCGATGTGCCTCTGCCTTCCAGTATCGCTATCCAGACCTTCGCCGTATGCCGTTTTATGCCCAGGTCAGGATGCCTGTATGTCAGCCGATAGGTGAATGTATCTATCGTGAAAGGAATATGCGGCGAAAACGTTAAGAACGGAACATTGAGGCTGTCCGTACCCGTGTTGACGTAAATGAACTTCGAGTTGATGCCCGTTCCTTCCACATGGAGCGTGCCGTTACGCGGCCACGACACTACGGAGTCCAGCAGACTGAATGCCCCCTCCGGATAGCCCGGCGGCAGCGAATCGGCTCCCAGCGCGTCAATCGTCACCCACTTGTATTCCTGCACCGTGGCCGCATCATCATAGAGACCGTATGCCCGCGACATTTCCTGAAAGTTGTTACCGTAATCGCATTCCGGCTGCTCAAACGCTGCTGGATGCGTAAAATTGTTCATACTGTTCAGACTGTTCAGAGCAAGGTACGGGTAGATGTCACTATCGTACTTGGTAAAACCGGCTTTAAACGGCCATAGCGAAGGCCGAGGGTAATTCAAACTGCTCGAACTCATAAACTCCACGCTCACCGTGTCGCCCGGATTGATGGCGTACATCACACTGTCCGTATATTTGCTCATCAGGCCGTGAATGCCCTGATATGACACTGAAATATAGAAAGGCGGCTGGAAGGCGGCGCTTCCTTTGTTGGTAAAGGTCACATAGTAGCGCGCTGTATCGGCCCGCGGGTCGTAGTCGCGTGCAACATTGATCAGCTCGGCGTCGGGCAGCGGCCAGATGGGTGTACCGGCAATGCTGAGTTTGGTTTGCTGCTGCATGAAGTTGTTATAGGGCTGTATGCTGGTGGGCGGAAACTTGGTGGCGGGATTAAGCTGATAGCGCGGGATGGTCAGATCGTCGTTTACGTTCACCGCATTGTAAGCATATTGGTTCCACACCTTGCGTGCCGGCGCCCATTTCGTATTCGTGCCGGCTTTGTAAATACGCATCGTCCCTTGATTAGAGGAAGCAGTACCGCCTACGGTTACAATTTCGGCCTGTCCGTCGTTGTCCACATCTGCCACAACGGGATGTTCAAGGCCGGTTCCCGATATGGCCGGAAAAGGAGTCGTGATGTCTGTAAAAGTTGCGCCGGAGGCTTTCATTATACGCAGGTCGCTTTCATCGCGGTAAATCAACTCGGCTACATTGTCCTGATTGAAGTCGAACAGTGTAATTCCCGTCGATCCCGAAGCGTCCACAACATCTCTATTGTATATTTGTGTAAAAGACTGTGCGCCGTTCCATCGGTAGCCTCTTAATTTGTTGTACGAAACTATCAGTATCTCCAGATTGGGATCGGTATCCACATTCCCTATAAACGGCATACCGTTCTCCCAGCTTTCTGTTGTACCATATCCGGTGGCAATCACACTTTGCGTTTGTACGTCCCATGCTGCCAGTCCGTAAGTGGTGGTGTTTAATGCTGCCGTAACAATTATGTCCAGGCGTCCGTCCCTGTTGATGTCGGCTACGGTTGTAGCCCCGTCCTTCATGTACAGTGTTCCGGTTATGTGAATATCGGGGACACTTGCCACCAGGGTCATGCTGTTCTGCTTACAGTCGGTGCGGCTGTTGATATTTACCGAATAAGCCTGTGTTCCGGCAAGATATTCGGGATTCCCGTCGCCCGTAACGTCGGCAGCAAAGGGAAAATGGAACTTGTAATCAAGCGTCCTTGAGGCGCCGCTGTTTGCACCTGTGCCTGCTTCCGCCAGCATAACTCCGGTGGCGGCGTCGAAAATCTGATTGCCGGTATATATTTCCACTTCTCCGTCATTGTCGAAGTCAACAAAGCCAATAGAAGAGGCGTAGAAGTCTCCGTACAGGCGGAGCGTAGAATCCGACTGCCATACACGCGATGCCGCTTCCGTCGTTTTGGCCGGGTCAGGATCGTAGGCATACAGATGACCGTCAAAATAACCGGCCGTAACGATGACCGGCCTGACAACGCCGCCGATGGGGATTCGGGCTATCGAAAAACCTTGACCAACGTAGTAACCTTCTTTCATATTGACAAAGGTTGGGGTTTGGCGATTGTGTCCCCAGTAAATATACACCCCGTTGTAGGATCTGCCATCGGTATAACCCTGCTGCGCCCCGGTGTTGTAATGTTTCGCTACAAGTATTTCGGGGATGCCGTCGCCGTCAAGATCGCCCACAACCGGCGATGTGTATGTGGCAAGATCCGCTTGTGTGCTTTTGAAAGCCTCTCTTATGTCCCATGTAAAAGTCGGCGGCTTGGCAAAGCAATCATCATCGCTGATATTATCGGGTTTTTCCATTACTGATATATAAACTTTCGCAGTATCGATGCCACGACAGTGTATTACGCGGTAAGTAATTGAATCTCTGCCCACAAAATTGGGCGCGGGTGTGTAATGAATCACGGGCGGCGTCCAAGTGAAAGGCGGTGAAGCGATATGATGAGACGGTCCGGCAACCCATAACGGCGCGCCCGGCGGCATACCGTTTTGGCAGGCGAGGTTCGGGAAACTGTCGTTAAGGCTGATATTGATTGAATCGGTAGTGTTTTCGAGCATAGCCAGATAGTCGTTGTGCGCGCCCGAACAGTTTTCGATAGTCAGAAAGATAGTGTCGGAAACTTCTTCTCCGCAGCCTTCTGGCGTAACTTGGATGACGACCGTGTCGCGTCCTTCGCGGAAATCACCGGCATAGACTTTAAGATGTTGCAAATGTTGTTTTGAAGACGGAATGCCGCGACCTTTCCATGTATAAGTCGTTTCGCCGAGCGTAACGCAATGGAGTTCGATGCTGTCTGTTTTGCAGAAAGCGTCGTAGGAATTATTGGAGTGGATAATGTGCGCAATGCCGAGATCAATCATCGGAACTTCCTGATCGTATGCTGTTCCGCAGGCGTCTTTTAATCGTATGGTATAATTTTTGCCTGCCACCCCGTAGTGGAAAATGCCGGTGTTGTTAACGCCCTTGCTTACACCGTTATCAAACAGTTCGTAAGTATAAGGCAACACGCCGCCCATCCCTTTAACACGGATATATCCTGCCCCGCCTTCGCGACAAACGTATGCCGTACTTGAATCGGGATTAAGCCTGAACTCCGGCTTTGTGTAATTGATAGTTGTTACGGATGCGCCGCAAGAGTTAAGATCATTGTAATTCATCATCTGAAAAGTATATTTTCCCGTAACCGAAAGAAAGATAGTATCGGTACTGTTGAGAGTTACCGGCCCCCGAAACATAGTAACAGTCGGATTCATATCGTACAGATAAAAATACGTATTAATATCGGTTACGGTTCCGTTGACAGCTTTTTGTGCAAGTTGTCCGGCGGTAGGAATAACAGCTATACCGTTACAAGTTTCTTTTGTCGTGTAACTAAAATGGGTCTTGACAAAATACGCCGCAACATCTCTGTAAAATTGTTGCGGATCACATCCGGGCAACGTCATCTCAAAAGTATATCTTCCGCGTGGTAAATACATGTATGTTGATGTAGTAGTATTAACGGAGTACGGATGGTAATAGGCTCTTGTGTTTTTTGTAAAAGTCGTATCGGCGTGTATCGGCGTTAATGGACCGGATATGAACTGTATCCTTGTTCCTGCCGGAAAAGAATCAACACTGCTCATGTATATCTGGATGTATTGATGTATCGTATCTCCGGTCATTCCGTTGCTTTGGCAATAATTTCCCGAATTTGTTATAAGCGGCGCAGGCTTATTAGTGTGTGAGTACAATATTCGGCTCCACTTTTGTCCTTCCATTGTTTCGTATTCTATCGTCGCGTCCCAAGGCACATGATATATTGTGTCGGTACCACGGTCATAAATCCAATTTGTAAAAGGAAATATCACATCTCCGGGAGTATGAGGCGGAGTAGCAGTAGCGGCAGAGCTGGAATAAATAAAACGGTATCTGTACGGAAAACAGAAAAAACCGTCATAATCCGAATAAGGATTCATTCTCAAGGTATAATCGTTACAGGTAATATCTCCGAAAGATTGGTAAAAATACGGATCTATTGATGTAAAGTCTTGCAACTGATGTTGGCAGGCAGGATCTGTTGTGCCTTTAATTCTCAGATATGCGGCATAAGTATGATTAGGATTTCCTTCGCGAAATGCTTTAATAGATTCAGCCATTTGGTACGTAAATTTAGTCTTCGCAAGCGAATCCGACGGTATCCAGTCTATACCCGTTCCCTGTGGTACTCCGTTTATAAACAATCGCATACCAAGTTGAAAATATTTATCAAGATTAGTATAGAAATAGAATTGTTCATCAGGCGTTCTGTCGGAACGATTGTTTTTGTATATCCCCACATCCCTGCAATCAAGCGAAATATTTGTTGTGGCATGAAAGCGATAATAAAATATATCCGAAACAAAATCCTGCGTCATCTTGCCTACGTGCGCCGTAAAGACTTCGGTAAACGAACATTTGTCGGTAACGCTTACCGTATAATCGCCTTCGGGCAGCCCGTCGATATTGTATATCAAATCATTATTGCGGTTTAGTCGCAGAGTATCAAACGAGTATGGCCCCAAATATGACGACGGATACGACGTAAGCGTAATATGATAATTAGACGGATTAGTACTGCTGCTCAAAGGCCCTGTATTTCTGCGTATTATGACAGGGATACGTCCCGATTGGATACAGTTCAGCGTTTTGATAACAGGTCCTAAATAGGAACTTGAATAACTGTAGTCGGTAGTTAAATTAATAGTTGCCGTTTGGTTAAAAACCTGCCATTGATTGCTTGTTTCGCACAAAGCACGCAGTTGAACGGTATAAGAAGTAGTTGCCGGCGTAGTGGCTGCCGGCAAATTCTTGATAGTATCGGCGTTATGATTCCATTCGGTATTGTCGCCGTAATGACTCCACCCCCAGTCAACACCACCCGTAACCCTGAATTGCATAGTGGCCTTCTCAATATTGGCGGTATCCGCACCCGACAGTTTAACAATAATCATAGCATCGGAAACACACGTTCCTCTGACCTCCGTCAAGTTCAGTTTAACATCATTACATTGTGCTATACCCTTGACGCTCGCAAACAGCACAAATATTATTATAAAAACACAAACTTTTTTCATAAATTATTATTTAACAATTTGTGTATAAACTATAAAAATACAACAATATTATATTATTTCAAAAAAAATAATGTTAAATAATGTCAAATAGAGAAACGATAGATAATGACGGTACCCCGAACCCTTGCAGTGGTTGCAAACCCTGCAAGCGGTTTGTCGAAGGCAGAAAGCAGAAGGCAGAAGGTACTACGTTAGCATTTGCTTTACATTATCTTTACATTTGATTTGCATTATCTTTGCATTTACCTTGTCATACATTCAGCATTTGCAAAACATTTTCCGGCGTAGCGGCAACATTTACGGCAGGGAAGAAATTTTGAGGCATAAATCCGTCGCCGACTGACCGGTCGAACATGGCAAGCAGGTGGTAGTAGTAATTGTTTGTGTTTAAGATGATTACCGGTTTGGTATATAATTTCAGCTGTTGCCATGTTATGATTTCGACGAGTTCTTCCATCGTACCGATACCGCCGGGCAGTGCAATGGCAGCGTCGGAACGTTCAGCCATAAGTTTTTTGCGTTCGTGCATTGATTCGACCGTAATAATTTCGCTCATTTCGTCGTAACACCAGCCGTGTTCGACCATAAAACGCGGAATAACACCTGTTGCTCGGCCGCCTGCCGACATGACTGCATCGGCTACAACACGCATCAAACCGTGATTGCCGGCGCCGTTGATGATGTTGATATTGTTTCTGCCGAGCGCGTCGCCGAGTTTTCGGGCTTCTTGTTTGTAAACATCGTCAATCTTGTCGCTTGACGAACAGTATATTGTAACAGTCATATTATCAAACTTTTATCATCTGCCATGCGTCGGGATTTTGTTCAGCGAGAAACGTTTCGATATGGCGTTTCTTTTTGTCTTCGAGGATAAAGTCAATGTTGATTAGGATACCTGTTTCTTCTACTTCGCCGAACTCTTCGTTGAGGGCTGTTCCGAAAGTGCGCATCTTTGGCGAAAGACTTATGTAGGCGCTGAAAAGCGGTGGGACGTTGAAGCCGCGACGACGTACTTCCGCGTTGAGGGCGCGATAGTTATCGCGCAGATTATCATGTCGAAATAACTGTTGAAGGTATGATTGGTCGGTTGTGATTTCGAGGCGGTGGGAAGGCGTTACCAAAGAGTCGGGGTCGGGAAAATGTAACTGCATGAAATAGAGGATAATATCTCTTGAAACGCGGTCATAATCTTTATACATCGTTACCTTACCGTAGAAATATTTCAGTGACGGGTCGATAGCAGGAAGCGCTCCGAGACCGTCCCAGAGATTGTCGAGTATAAAGATACCTTTTGACGAATGTCCGAGAGTAGCCTGATAATCAAGGGATACAAACGAGCGTCCGAGTTCGACGGTGTATGGGAGGTAGTTTTTGAGGAAATTTTCGGAGAAGTTAAACATGTGTGCGGTTGCGAGGATTGGTTTGCCGTTGCTGTCGAAACGCACGTCGGTACCGCACAGAAAACGGTATCCGCCGAGTATTTCCTCGTCTTCTTCGCTCCAAACTATAAGTTGCCGGTAAGCGCCGTCCATAGTGTCAAACTCATCGATGTCGTAAGGTTTGCCTGTACCGCCGCCGTAGAAACGGAACGCTATCTCGCGGAGGCGTCCGATTTCGAGCATTGTGTTAGGCGAATCCTGCGCCGTAACAATGTAGATAGCATTGTCGGCCTTGTTTGTAGATCGCAGACGCTTGTCGGGCGTCAGTTCGGCTTTGAGCAGCTCGCGCGAAACGGGCGGTGGGATAGGAGTTTCGTATTTGTAGTCAAATTCCGAAGTATGCGAAATAGTTTTTTTCTTCATCCTTATTTGTTTTATTTTAACGGAAAGATGCCGTTGTTACTAAATTATAAACTGTTTCCATAACCTTTGAAGCATGGAAAGTCGGCTTTGAACCGTCTTTAAATATCTGATAATCAATCGGTTGGCCGACAACAACCGTGAATTTTTTGTCTTTCGATTTAAACAATTCGTCCGGCAAAAATAACATTTCCAAATTAAATTTTATGTTAAAAAAGCGACGAATATTTGCCAAACGGTAAAAAAAGTTTGAGTTACGTCCTTCAAAATAAACGGGAACGACGTCTCTGCTGTGTTGTATTGCCTTGCTGATAAACGATTTATGCCATTCGAGGTCGCGTATTACTCCGTGTCGTTTACGTGAGCATAATCCGGCGGGAAAAGTCAGTATTTGATTGTCGGAGGCGTAAGCGTCGTCGGTTTCGGCAGCAGTAGCGCGATTTTGCTTGCCGTGTTTGTTGACCGGCACGAAGATTGAGCGCAAATTAGGGATATATGTCAGCAAATCGTTGACGGGGCATTTTATTTTACCGCCGTAGCGACTGCCGAGCAGGTAGGAGAGACAAATGCCGTCGAAGCCGCCGAGCGGATGGTTTGAAGCAAAGATATACCGCTTACCATCGTCTGTCGGAATGTTTTCTTCACCTATAATATTAAGTTCTACCTTAAAATAATCGGTAACAAGCAGGCGCATAAACTCAACCCCGTCAGCTTCGCCGTAGCGGTTGAGGATGTCGTTGAGTTCGTCCTGATGAACAAGGCGAATGAGATAATTTACGAGAAACGCAGGGATACGATTAGCCTTATCCCCCATCTTCGATTGCAACATTTTCCTGACGTCAATTTGCGCTTTCATGGGCGCAAAAATACATGAAATTTTTGAAAACACGAAATATTTATGTAATTTTGCAGCCGCAAACTTATAACATTAAACTCAATTTATGCAACTGATATTTGAAAAAAGTAAACAAGGACACGGCAGCGCATTAATACCTGAATGCGACGTTCCCGAAATTCAACTGCCGCAAAACTTACGTCGCACGACGCCTCTCAATATGCCCGAACTGTCGGAACTTGAATTGAGCCGCCACTATACGAAGCTGATGAAGCGCACTTTCGGCGTCAACAGCGGCTTCTACCCGCTCGGCTCCTGCACAATGAAATATAATCCGCGTATCAATGAAGATATGGCTAATTTAAACGGCTTTAAGGATATTCATCCTTTACAGCCGATAGAAACAGTACAGGGCTGTCTTGCTGCGCTACACGAAACAGAGCAGGCGTTGTGCCTGATTACCGGCATGGACACTATGACCTTTCAACCGGCTGCCGGCGCTCACGGTGAGTTGACCGGAGTGTTGCTTATCAAGGCATATCACGAAGAGCGTGAAGATTACAAACGTACTAAAATCATAGTTCCCGACACTGCGCACGGCACTAATCCCGCTTCGGCAACGATGGCCGGCTATACGGTTGTCAATATCCCGTCAAACGCCAAAGGATGCGTCGATATCGACAAACTGCGCGAAGCTGTCGGCGAAGATACCGCCGGACTGATGCTTACCAACCCAAACACGCTCGGTCTGTTTGAGCCTGACATTCTGGAAATTACTCGCATAGTACACGATGCGGGCGGTCTGAACTATTACGACGGCGCCAATCTTAACGCAATAATGGGTATCACACGACCCGGCGACATGGGCTTCGACGTTATGCATATCAACCTTCACAAAACGTTTTCGACACCTCACGGCGGAGGCGGCCCTGGTTCGGGACCTGTCGGATGTAAATATTTCCTCGCAGATTATCTGCCTCGAAATCAGGTTATTAAACTAAACGACGAATATTCCTTTTTCTGCCCGCCGGTAACTATCGGTTGCGTCAAAGCATTTTACGGCAATTTCCTTGTGATAATCAGAGCATTAACATATATCAAAACGCTCGGACCGGATGGCATCAAACAAGTCGCCGAAAATGCCGTTCTCAATGCTAACTACTTGCGTCATAGACTGTCCGAATATTACGACGTGGCGTATCCGGGCATCTGTATGCACGAATTTGTGTTAAGTTTGCAAAATCTTAAAGACAAATACGGCGTTTCGGCTCTCGATGTTGCCAAAGCGTTGTTAGACAACGGAATACATCCTCCTACGATGTATTTTCCGCTGATAGTACACGAAGCTCTGATGCTCGAACCGACCGAAACGGAATCGAAAGACGCTATGGATGAGGCTGTTGCAGTATTCGTGAAGATATACGAACAAATCACAACCGACCCTGAAAGTCTGCATCGGATGCCGTTAACGACGCCGGTACGACGTCTTGACGAAGTCGGCGCCGCCCGCAATCCGCGATTACGGTTTTGCTGCTGAGAAATATCTCATAAACTGCGCGCGCTCGTAAAGCGACGGATCCGACGCATTCGAGTAACTCATCTTACCGCGAAAATCCGATACCGTGCGGAATTTTTTGCTGTCCATCCAACCTTTGATGCCCTCAAGTATCAGGGCGATAACTTCGTTGCCGTTTTTATATACGGTAGAACATAATTGTATGGCCGAAGCGCCTGCAAGCAAGCATTTTACGGCGTCCTGATAAGTGTGGATGCCCGTTGACGAGGCGATGGATATTTCGGGAACGAAGCCTGATACTATTGCCGTCCAGCGCAATGTGTCGCCGATTTCCGACGGCAGGCTCAACGTTTCGCCTGATGTAATGCTCATCTTTTCGATGTCAATATCGGGACGGTAATAGCGGTTGAAAAGCGTAACCCCGTCGGCTCCATTGCGTTGCAGTTGATTTACCAATCCTGTGATATTGCTGAAAAATTTACCTGTCTTGATAATAACAGGTATTTTGACTTGTCGGCGCACTTGTTTAAGGATAGAAATGTAAAGATCATAAGTTTTATCGGCAGCAATGTCAAGGCTGTTTTGAAAATAAAACACGTTGAGTTCGATAGCATCGGCGCCCGCCTGTTCAATCTGCGACGCAAACTCTGTCCAAACACTTGATTTATAGCAGTTTATGCTTGCTATTACAGGTATTGAACATTTTGCTTTCGTATCGCGAATGAGTGTCAGATATTCTTCTATCTGATTGGCTCTGACATAGTTACGGATATAATCAGCCGCCTCCGGAGCGTCGGACGACTGCATGAGACTGTCGCTTTGAAGTTCTATTTGTTCCTCAAAAAGCGATTTGAGGATAACGGCGCCCGCTCCGGCTTCTTCAAGGCGGAGGTTGCCGACAGCGGAATGAGTAAGCCCCGAACTGCCTATAATCAGCGGATTACGCAAAGTCAATCCTGCAAATTTTGTTTCTAATACGTTCATAATATTTGGTTCTAAAAATTTCGCAAAGGTAGCATAAAAAATTAAGAATTAAGAATTAAAAATCCTTAAATCCGCAAAAAATTAATGTCTGTCCATAAAGTCGCTGCGTCGATGAAAGACGGTACCACGTCATTACGAGGGCATTAACTTACAGGGCATTCGTCATTGCCTATCGTTTGGGGCAACCATTCCTGCTCGCAATTACGGACGTAAGCTCCAAACCGCTTGCAGGGTTTAAAACCACTGCAAGGGTTTTGGGTGCTATCATTCCTGCTATAGTTCAGAAATAGAAACATCCACCAAATTCTCCTAAAATAAATTTGTTTGTTGCATAATTGAAATGTTTAGGGATTAGCTTGTTTATTGCTTTTCGTGAGTCGAATGTAAAAATTCCCGTATGAAAAGCAAGATTATCGTACCTGACGCCTATTTGTACTCCATACAAAAAGTTACAGGTATTACCTGTATAAGGAGATGAAGAATATCCGTTAGGTTGCATTAAATTTAGGTTAATAAATTGATACATATATCCCGCTTCTCCCTCTATGTAAAGAAAAAGATCTTCCTGTATCTCCAAATACGGACGAAATGCAATAGATAATCCTAACAATTTGTTATTATATTTCAGAATATCAGGGTCAATAGGACTATAATCATACGAACTTAATAACACACCTGGCCTGAACCTCAGTTCTAATGCGTAAAAAAAACCATCTTTTAAAGGTTCGCCTATGATTCTTTCATAGCCTAAACTGAAAAACAGAGCAAAAGGATCGTCATTCACGCTGTTACTGAAACCGCCGGAAATGCCTGTTGCGAAATTATTTTTTTT
>JAITHS010000095.1 GCA_031279875.1 Tannerella sp. | reverse complement strand
CTTAAACCGCTTCAAGGGTTCTTAAACCGCTTGCAGGGTTCTTAAACCGCTTGCAGGGTTCTTAAACCGCTTGCAGGGTTCTTAAACCGCTTGCAGGGTTCTTAAACCGCTGCAAGGGTTTAAAACCGCTTGCAGGGTTCTTAAACCGCTTGCAGGGTTCTTAAACCGCTGCAAGGGTTTAAGCGGTTACTCTTCTCGTTCTCTGATATAATCGGCTGCGGTGGTTAGTAGCAGCAGATTATTGATTTTGGACGCAAAGAGATCTTTCTGATCGGCGCCGACATGCTTGTCGATGAGGTTTCCGTCTTTTAAGAACAGCAAGGTAGGAATGTTACGAATACCGTATGCGGCTACTATGCCGTCGTTGTTGTCAACATCTACTTTTCCGATGATGACGCGGTCGCCGTATTCTGCGGAGAGTTCATCCATTATCGGCGCTATCATTTTGCATGGACCGCACCACTCTGCCCAGAAATCTAATACTATGGGTTTTTCACCCGATACTAACTCTTTGTAATTTTCATCTGTTACTGTTAATGTCATAATAATTAATTTAATAATTAGTTGATTTTATATTCAAATTTCTTTTTTGTTATCATTAAGGCGACGCCTGATATTTCGGTATCGGTATCGTTTTCGGTTGAGGATAAGACCGGTATTTCGTCGTCGGCCGACGCCTGCATCGTCTGCGCCTCGTCGAGCAAGTTAAGCAAATCTTGCGTTACTTCTATAACCGAACGTCGCGACAGGCTGACGGAGACATTGTTTTTATCCACATCTTTGATGTTGAAAACTAACGCCGTATTGCCTTTCGTAGTTTGCAGTATTTCCTTAAAAACGGCCATCAGATTATCGTCCAACTCGTTGATAGGCACGGATATAGTTATTTTTTTTATCAAGTCATTATTTTTTGCTTCTTCATCGAGGAGAGTGATTTTGCGTATTCTGAATCTCGGTACATTATTATATATGTCGGGTTCTACTATTGCTCTGACGAAAAGTAAGTATCCCGGAATGCCGAATTTGCGGTAATCGACTAAGTCTTTGCCGAAAAGCGCGAGGTCGCCGCTGCCGGAGAAATCTTCCAACGTAATTCTTCCCATCGGATTACCGTTTTTGGTATAATTTTCGCGGAAGCCCGTTACTATGCCGCCGAACGTTATTTCTACATTTTGTTGCAGATTGTCGGTGGCGTTTTTTTCGGTAGCCGCTACGACGTTGGCGTTACACGCATGGTTGAGTATCACTTTGTAAGGATCAAGCGGATGTGCCGAGAGATAAATGCCGATGAGGTCTTTTTCTTTGTTGAGGCGTTCCATATCGTTCCATTCCGGACAGTCGGGAATAGACGGTTTGGTAATATTCAGACCTGCATCTTCGCCGAATAGCGAGTTGATAACGAGATTTTTGTCTGCCTGAAATTTTGCTCCGTAGCGCAGCAGTATTTCGACAAACGTTTCTCCTTTATCGTTAGGCGTTACGAACGGTTCGCGACGTATGCCGAGATTGTCGAAAGCACCCGACAGAGCGAGGCTTTCGAGTGCGCGTTTGTTACATGCCGTAAGATTGACCCGCTCGATGAAATCGTAGATATCTTTGAATTGACCGTGCTTGTTGCGTTCTTCGATTATGTTCTGAACGGCACCTTCGCCGACGCCTTTAACGGCAGCCATTCCGAAGCGTATGTCGCCTTTACGGTTGACGCCGAATTTGCGGTATGATTCGTTTACATCCGGTCCCAATACCTGCAATCCCATAGTGCGACATTCTGCCATGTATTTAGTTATTTCCTTGATATTCGACAAGTTACAGCTCAACACTGCTGCCATATATTCCGACGGATAATGTGCTTTGAGGTAAGCCGTCTGGTATGCCACCCACGAGTAGCACGTGGCATGGCTCTTGTTGAAGGCGTAGGATGCGAATTTAAACCAGTCTGCCCAGATTTTTTCGAGCGCTTTACGGTCGTGTCCGTTTTTCTCGCCGCCGGCATAAAATTTGCCTTCGAGTTCAGCCATTTTGTCCATCATCTTTTTACCCATCGCCTTACGGAGTGTGTCGCTTTCGCCGCGTGTGAAGCCCGCCAGAAGCCTTGCCAGAAGCATTACCTGTTCCTGATAAACCGTAATTCCGTAAGTCTCTTTGAGATATTTTTCCATAACGGGAATATCGTAAACGATAGGCTCTTTGCCGTGTTTACGCCTGATAAACTGCGGAATATAATCCATCGGACCGGGGCGGTAAAGGGCGTTCATCGCTATCAGGTCTTCAAACTTTGACGGTTGCAGGTCTTTGAGATATTTCTGCATTCCGGGTGATTCAAACTGGAATGTTGCTGTTGTTTTGCCTTGACAGTAAAGGTCATACGTCGGTTTGTCTTCCATATCTATGTGGTCGATATCGACAACCTGTCCGGTAGTCAGATTGATGTTTGCAACGGCTTCTTTGATGATTGAGAGTGTTCTAAGACCTAAAAAATCCATCTTGATAAGCCCTGTTTCTTCGATCACGGAGCCTTCAAACTGCGTAACAAGCAGCGATTGACCTGTTTCTTTGTCTGTTGCGGTCGAGATAGGCACAATGTCGGATATGTCTTGCCTGCCGATTATGATACCGCAGGCATGTACGCCGGAGTTACGGACGGTGCCTTCGAGACGTTTGGCATATTGTAAAGTCTTGACAATCTTTTCGTTGCCGCTGTTCAGGTCGGCTTGAAAATCCTTGACGTATTTGTAGCAGTTTTCGAGCGTCTGTTTCATTGGCGTCCCTTCTTTGCCTTCTTCGTCGGGCATTCGGTCGGGAACAAGTTTTGAGAGGCGGTTGGCGTCGGCAAGCGACAGGTCGAGAGCCCGTGCTACATCTTTAATAGCGCCTTTTGCTGCCATTGTGCCGTATGTAATGATATGCGCCACGCGGTTGAAGCCGTATTTATCGGTAACCCATTTGAGGATTTCGCCGCGTCCGTCGTCGTCGAAATCGATGTCGATATCGGGCATTGAGATACGGTCGGGGTTGAGGAAGCGTTCAAACAGAAGGTTATATTTGAGTGGGTCTATATCGGTGATTCCCAGACAGTAAGCTACTACCGAGCCGGCCGCTGATCCGCGACCCGGTCCTACCGAAACGCCAATATCTCGCGCTGCCGCTATAAAGTCTTGAACGATAAGGAAATATCCTGGGAACCCCATCGTTTTAATTGTATTCAGTTCAAAATTGATATTTTCTCTGATACTATCGTTAAGTGTTTCGCCGTAGCGTTTTGTTGCTTTTTGAAATGTCAGATGTTCCAGATAATCAGCCTCTAACTTGATTCTGATAACCTTATCGTATCCGCCGAGACGGAAGAAATTTTTCTCTTCAAATTCTTCTTTCAACGACTGTTCGTCATATTTTTTACGATAATCTTCTTCGGTGCCGAAAGCGGGGTCGATCTCAAAAAACGGCATAAGAGCAGGCGAGTCGATGTCGTATGGTTGTATTTTGTCGGCTATTTCGACCGTGTTAGCCAGCGCTTCGGGAATATCTGCAAAGATTTTGTTCATCTCGGCAGTCGTTTTAAACCATTCCTCACGGGTATATCTCATTCTGTCTTTGTCGGTAACCTTCTTGTTTGTGTTGATACACAGCAGAATATCTTGCGCTATGGCGTCTTCTTGGTTGAGGAAATGTACGTCGTTGGTGGCTATGAGTTTGATGTTATGTTTACGGGCTAAATCAATAATAGCCTCATTAACAATCACTTGTCTGGGATAAACATCCTGACATGCTTCTGGGTCGTGTGTTTCGTGTCGTTGCAGTTCGAGATAGAAATCGTCGCCGAAGAGGTTTTTAAACCACAATGTTGTTTCTTCGGCTTTTTGCATGTCGCCTGCCTGTATGTGTCGCGGTATTTCGCCGCCGAGACATGCGGAACAGGCTATTATGTCTTCGTGGTATTTTTCGAGCAGTTCGCGGTCGATGCGCGGATGATAGTAATGGCCTTCCGTCCACGATAGCGACACCATTTTAATAAGGTTTTTGTATCCGTTGAGGTTTTTGGCGAGCAATACGAGGTGGTATCCGTTGCCGTCTTCTTTATTAAGTTTTTGAAATCTGCCGTTACGTGCGCAGTAGCATTCGCAGCCGATGAGCGGTTTGAGCAGATTGCTTTTTTCTTCCTGTATCTTGTGAGTCAGTTTGTTGATGCGTTCAACGTCTTCGTCTGTCGGGTTGGATTTGTCTTGTAGCTCTTGCAATTCTTTTTTGCAATCTTTGATAATGCCGTTATATTTGCTGTTTTTTTTCTTGATTTTATTATATAACTCCTTAACGCCAAACATGTTACCATGGTCGGTAATAGCGATAGCCCGCATACCGTCTTCATAAGCTTTATTGATCAGTCCGTCGATAGGCGTCTGACCGTCCAGAAGCGAGTATTGCGTGTGAACATGTAGATGTACAAATTTCTGCATAGTCATAATGTCGCAAAGATAGTATAAATTTTTGTATCGGAGCAAAAAAAGTTTTTAACAGGTATGAAAATGGTTGTCAAAAAAGAGACTGTTTTTTTTTGTGAATTTAAGGTATTTTTATACCTTTGCACTCCAAAATAAAAGAATATGATTGAATTGACAAAAGAATACATTGATGAATTGCAGAAAGTGATTGACGCTAAGGATGATGAGAAAGCACTTCGCATCCTCGACGAACTGCATCCTGCCGACATTGCCGAACTTTATCGCGAGATGACGCTTGATGAAGCTATTTATCTCTATCTGTTGATGGATGGCGAGAAGGCTGCCGACGTGCTGATGGAACTCGACGAGGACGACCGCCGCAAGTTACTTAAAGAACTGCCCGACAAGGTGATAGCAGAGCGTTTTGTCAATGAAATGGATACCGACGATGCCGCCGAACTGTTGCGCGACCTCGACGAAGAACGGCAGGAAGAAATCCTCTCGCATGTCGAAGACGTTGAGCAGGCGGGCGATATTGTTGACCTGCTGAAATACGACGAAGGCACGGCAGGCGGTTTGATGGGTACGGAGATGATTGTTGTCAATGAAAACTGGTCTATGCCGCAGTGTATCGAAGAGATGCGCAAACAGGCTGAAGATGAAGGACTTGAAGAAGTTTACAATGTTTATGTCGTTGACGACGACGAGCGGTTGCGCGGAGTGTTGCCGTTGCAAAAACTTGTTACAAGTCCTTCTGTATCAAAGGTTAAGCATGTTATGCAGAAAGAGCCTGTTTCGGTTCAGGATAAAGACAGCGTAGAAGATGTGGTAGAGATGATTACGAAATACGACCTTGTGTCGCTGCCTGTTGTGGACAGTATCGGACGGCTCGTAGGGCATATAACCGTTGACGACGTGATTGACGAAGTCAACGAGGCTCACGAACGCGACTATCAGTTTGCTTCGGGTATATCGCAGGACGTCGAAACGTCGGATAATGTCAGGTTGCAGACTATCGCTCGCCTCCCATGGTTGCTGTTCGGTATGATTGGCGGATTGAGCAACTCAATGTTACTGGGAGGTTTTGAGGCGGGTTTTGTTGCCAATCCGAAGATGGCGCTTTTCATACCGCTTATCGGCGGTACGGGTGGCAACGTCGGCGTGCAGTCGTCGGCTATTGTGGTACAGGGTTTGGCAAACAACTCTCTCAAACAGGGGCGCATTCTTGGTCAGGTAGTCAAAGAATCGGCAGTATCACTTATCAACGCCGCAATAATCAGTCTTATAGTGTTCATTTACAACTATTTCACTCTCGGCGACCAGAAGATAACCTTATCGGTATCAATCAGCCTGTTTGCCGTTGTCATGTTTGCCAGCACCTTCGGGACGCTTGTGCCGATGTTGCTTGACAAATTCAAAATCAACCCCGCCATCGCCACCGGCCCCTTTATATCAATTACCAATGATATTATAGGTATGATGATATACATGGCTACGGTTTCGATATTGATGGGGTGAAAAATTTCATCTTGCTTGGTATTTTCAAAAAAATGCCGTATCTTTGCGCCGTTTTTTTTAAGAAAAATTATGGACAAATTACAAATTTTCGACACAACCCTGCGCGACGGCGAACAGGTGCCGGGTTGTCAGTTAAACACGATTGAAAAGATACAGGTAGCACAAGCGCTTGAAAATCTTGGTGTTGATGTAATTGAAGCAGGCTTTCCGGTGTCAAGTCCGGGCGACTTCAATTCGGTAGTAGAAATCTCAAAAGCAGTTACATGGCCTGCCATTTGCGCTCTTACCCGCGCTGTGGAAAAAGACATCGACGCTGCCGCCGAAGCCCTTAAATTCGCCAAACGCAAACGAATACATACCGGAATAGGCACTTCGCCATACCATATTCAATATAAATTCAACTCTACGCAAGAAGAAATTTTGCAAAGAGCTATCGCTTGCACGAAATATGCTAAAAAATATGTTGAAGATGTAGAATTTTACTGCGAAGATGCCGGACGTACCGATAATGAGTATCTTGCGCAAGTAGTAGAGGCAGTCATCAAAGCCGGTGCAACGGTAGTCAATATACCCGACACGACAGGCTATTGTCTGCCCGCCGAATATGGCGCAAAAATTCGCTATCTAATTGAAAATGTGAAAGGTATAGAAAAGGCTATCCTCTCGACGCATTGCCACAACGATCTCGGAATGGCGACCGCCAATACGGTTTCGGGTGTCATCAACGGCGCCCGTCAAGTAGAAGTAACCATCAACGGCATCGGCGAGCGGGCCGGTAATACTTCGCTCGAAGAAGTGGCGATGATACTGAAAAGTCATAAGGAAATCGGCATCGATACAAACATCAACACCCGCAATATCTATCCCGTCAGCCGGATGGTTTCTTCGCTGATGAATATGCCTGTACAGCCCAACAAGGCTATTGTCGGTCGCAACGCTTTTGCGCATTCGTCGGGCATCCACCAGGACGGAGTGCTGAAAAACCGTGAGAGTTACGAGATAATCGACCCCAACGATGTGGGCATCGACGACAACACTATCGCCCTCACTGCCCGCAGCGGACGCGCAGCGCTGAAACATCGCCTGAGCGTTCTCGGCATCGAACTGACGCAGGAAAAATTAGACAAAGTATATGAAGAATTTCTTCTGCTTGCCGACCGCAAAAAAGACATCAACGACGACGATGTGCTGCTGCTCGCAGGCAAAGACCGTGCCGAACTGCAACGTATTCGTCTTGAATATCTGCAAGTTACGTCAGGTGTTGGAGTACGTTCCGTAGCAAGTCTCGGACTTAATATCGCCGGCGAGAAATTTGAGGCAGCCGCGAGCGGAAATGGCCCCGTAGATGCCTCAATAAAGGCTCTCAAACAGATTATCCGCCGTCAAATGACCATTCAAGAGTTTCTTATTCAGGCTATTAACAAAGGCAGCGACGACATGGGAAAAGTCCACATGCAGGTTGAACACAATGGCGTGAACTATTACGGATTTTCGGCTAATACCGACATCATTGCCGCAAGCGTAGAGGCTTATATTGATGCAATTAACAAGTTTGTGAAATAGGATTTTCCGAATGGGAAAATCAACCGACTGGATTTTCTTATTGAACGTTTTTAAGTAACAATACGGCGCTAATTGGCTGGTGGTCAGAGAAAGGCACGTTGTATGTAGTGGCCTTTTCTACCGTCCAGCGGTCGGCAGGGTAACAGAATATATAGTCTATCTTGTTACGGGGAGCGTTTGCAGGGGCGGTGGGAGCGTTGTCGGAAACATTTGTCCATGCGTTCATTCCTTCGGCTATCTCTTTGGAATCGGGACGAGCGTTAAAATCGCCTGCTACGATGACAGGGCTTTTATCTAACAGCACTTCGTTAAGTTTTGCGACTTGAAGTTG
The DNA here is from genome assembly GCA_031279875.1 of Tannerella sp. Taxonomy (GTDB): domain Bacteria; phylum Bacteroidota; class Bacteroidia; order Bacteroidales; family Tannerellaceae; genus Tannerella. Next base: position 1,170 of record JAITHS010000095.1, on the reverse strand, counting down.
TCGTTCCTCGGTATTGGTGTAGTCGAGGTGCGTGCAGGCAAAGGTAAAATACCGATCATCTTTGTATTCAACTTGTGCGACGAGGACGGCGCGCTGTTCTTTGCCGTTTTCTTTGGTTTTAGGCAGATAGATTCTTTCGACCTTTGCAAGTGGGTATTTCGACAGAATACCGATACCATAGTAACCTCCGGCGTAAGGAATAGTCTTGCCGTAGGCTGTCAACATGCCGGTACGGAAACCCAGTTCGGTAACAAAATCTTTGTCGTGCTGTAATGGGGCGCGGTCGCGGAAAGTACGGCAATCGACCTCCTGCAAGGCAACGACATCGGGGTTTTGTTCTTTGATAAAGTTTGCTAACTGTTCGAGCGATGCGAGTTCGCCGAAACGCAGGTTGTAAGAGAGAATTTTCAGTCTTACGGACGCTTCCTGAGCGCATCGTGTGGTTGAGAAGAAGAGTAGAGTTATCAGGTGTTTCATATTTGTTTGTTTTATATACTGCAAAGGTACAAATTTTTTTTTGCGGATTTAAGGTATAATTGAAAAAAAAATTATGTAATTTTGCAGCCGATTAAAAATTTTATGACTTACGAGATAACTGAAAAATAACCATTTAATAAAGATTTTAAATGAAAAAACTGTTGATTTTATTTGCCGTTATTATTGCGGGGGGTACGACAGCAAAGGCTACACTGCCTTATTCCCAAACCGTGCTGTTTGACCTGAAAATGCAAAATGTTACTCTTGAAGCGGTCTTTAAGGAGATAGAGAATCGTTGGTTTGTCGCAAACGTTCAACAGACGAGGCGCACCGTTACCGGCAAGGTAATTGATGCTGACGGCGAGCCGATTATCAGTGCCAACGTTGTTGAAAAAGGTGCCTCCAACGGCACGGTAACGGACGCAAACGGGCATTTCTCGCTTACAGTCCGCAACAATGCCGTGATAGAAGTGTCGTATATAGGGTACATCTTGCGCGAAATTAAGACGGAAGGCATTGAATCTCCGCTCACAATCACGCTTGTTGAAGATACCAAGATGCTCGAAGAAGTTGTAGTAGTAGGTTACGGCACGCAGAAAAAAGTTAACCTTACCGGTTCGGTGGCGTCGGTCAAGGGCGATGTGCTTGACGAAAGACCTGTTGCCTCTGTTGCCGCCGGTTTGCAGGGCATTT
>JAITHS010000275.1 GCA_031279875.1 Tannerella sp. | reverse complement strand
TTTATTCTGATATAAATTCCGGCGGCAATATTGGAATTGTTGCCAAACGGCGAGGCTTGGAGCGTGCCGTCGGAAGCGGAGTAACGGCTACCGGAAAGATAATAAAACATATCGGCGTTGAAGCCGAAAACAAAACCCTTTGCCGGTTGCCACTCGTAGTCTGCACCGAAGTACAGCATCTGCGGACGGCGAAAGAGCATATCGTCGATTTTCGTTGATACCGCGCCATAAAACGGGCTGCCGAACATGGATATGAAGTTGTTGCAATACCAGTAGGCTGTCGTCAGGTTGAAATTTCCGAGCAGTACCGACGTTTTGGCATACATCCCGCTACCACCCGAAAACTTCTCTATCCCGCTTTTGAGCGTCCTATAACCGGCAAGGTCAAACTCGGCATTCACCTTTTTGAGCGTTACATTATTTATATTATATGTAAGCCCACCGCCGACGGCAGCGTTGAAAGACGTATTGACGTACGACTTGCCGACATTGATTTCGCCGCCCTGATGAAGACTCACACCCTGCGCCAGCAGATAGTAATGAAGCCGAGCGTCAGACGGATTAAGTTTTAACCGCAAAGACGTGCCGCCTGTAAAAGCCTCCCCTTGAGTGTCGTTTTGGTAGATAAACGTCATCCAGTCAACCCATAAATCAATACTAATCAAGCTATTATTATACAAAAACTGAACGCCCGCTTCGGGGTCGGACGATAAGTTCAGTTCGGGATTATAGAGCGGCTCGATGAGATGATGATTAGCGCCACCATACAGGCTGCCGAGTATGATGTCGGCATTGTCGGAAAGCGATAAATGAGACCTTAATAGCGGCGTAACATGCACAATATTAGAGTTATCCTTGCCATTCCATTTCGGCAAACCCTTATAAGCAAACGCAGGATAGCGCGTTGCACCCCAGAACCATATCGAGTGAACTCCCGCTTCTACACGCAGATTCGGCAAGGCGTTATAGACCGTCTTAACCTGCAACCGGAAGCCGGGTAAAGTATATCCCTTTTGAGATGTAGAGTTAAACTCATTGTTTTTGAAAAAGTTAAGATTATCAACTTCGAGCGCAAGCAACCCATGTCGTAAAGAATCGGAACGCACATCGTCGGTAAACAGTCGCTCGAATGATTGCCCCCTCACCCAAAGAGGCGCCAAAAACAGGATGATAATTTGTACAAAAATATGGTTTTTAATCACTTTAAAAGAAAAATTTTATGAAAACGACTGCAAAAGTAAAAAAAAAATCTTTTGTTATCGTCTTATTGTCAGAAAATTACGAAATTTTTTTCAAAAACATGTTGTATAACATATTTTTTTTTATACACAATTAAAAATATTCTTCGTATTTTTACAGTCGATTTTTACAACATTTATGGCAGAAAAACTTACTTTATCAGGTCTTAATCCTTCTGATTTCAAAGGAGTTAGAGACAACAAGAATACTCAACTGAACGTTCTGTGCAACAGTAACGGTCTTGAAGTATGTTTGCTCAATTACGGAGCAAGAATAGTATCAATGATGGCACCCGACAAAGACGGCAAACTTATCGACGTCGTTACGGGACATTCTTCACTCGCCGATTATTTAGCGACGGAAGAGCCATATTTCGGCGCAATATGCGGACGGTATGCCAACCGAATAGCGAAAGGACGCTTTGAACTCGACGGCATTACGTATGACAAATTTGCTGTCAACAACGGCCCCAACCACCTTCACGGCGGCATCAAAGGCTTCAACTCCGTAGTCTGGGACGTTGAAACCGAAACCGACAACATGGTCTCCTATTACTACGAATCGCCCGACGGCGAAGAAGGATACCCCGGAAATCTAAAAGTTCATATAACTTACGAACTCAAAGACGACAACGGGCTGTATATCACATACCACGCCAAAACAGACAAAACAACGGTTTTGAACCTCACTAACCACGCTTATTTCAATCTTTCCGGCGCCGGAGACCCGTCGGTTTATGACCACCAACTCCAAATTTTTGCCGATTATTACCTGCCGACCGACGAAACGGCTATACCTTACGGCAAACCGGCAAAAGTGGCAGATACGCCAATGGACTTCCTGACATTCAAAGAGATAGGCTTGCGTATCGACGACGATTTCGAACCGCTACGCTTCGGACGCGGTTACGACCATTGCTATCTGTTGAATACCAAAGATAATCCCCGCGAAGTAACTCCGGCCGCCTGTTGCTACTCGCCCAAAAGCGGCATAAAGTTGGAAATACATACCGACCAGCCCGGTATGCAACTATATACCGGAAACTGGATGACAGGCAATCTCGTCGGCAAAAACGGTCAGCGCTATCCGGCTCGCGCAGCGGTATGCTTTGAAACACAGCACTATCCCGACAGCCCAAACAAGCCCGACTACCCTTCCACCGTATTGAAACCCGACGACAGTTTCAACAGCACTACGATTTTTTTTCTAACCAATTTATAATTAACAAATTAAATTTTAATTTATGTCACAACAAAACAAAAATTACACAGTACCTATTATAATGATGGTACTTTTATTCGGCATGATATCGTTTGTTACGAATCTTGCGGCGCCAATGGGAATTGTTTTAAAAGCACAGTTCGGCGTATCCAATTTTGAAGGCTTACTCGGTAATGCAGCCAATTTCATCGCTTACGCAGTTATGGGAATACCTTCGGGCATCCTGTTACAAAAAGTCGGTTACAAAAAGACCGCTCTGATTGCGATAGCCGTAGGTTTTCTGGGTATCTTTATCCAGTTCCTGTCCGGTCACGCCGGTTTGTTTGCCGTTTATCTGCTCGGCGCTTTCGTAGCGGGATTCTCAATGTGTTTGCTCAACACGGTTGTAAATCCGATGCTTAACACCCTCGGCGGCGGCGGCAACAAAGGCAACCAGTTGATTCAGGTAGGAGGCTCGTTCAACTCCGTGATGGCCACTTTGACCCCGATGCTGGTCGGTATCCTTATCGGCGATGCGGCTAAAGCTAATATTAGCAACATCTTCCCGTTCATGTATGCCGCAATGGCAGTGTTCGCTATCGTGTTTGTGGTGTTGTTCCTTGTTAAAATACCCGAACCAAACGCAGAGAAACTGACCGAACCGCTTGGCGACCTGATGCGCGGCGCGATCAAATTCCGCCATTTCATACTCGGCGCTATCGCTATCTTTGTATATGTAGGCGTTGAGGTCGGCACTCCGGGCGTGATGAACTATTTCCTTGTAGATAAGAACATTCCACACCCGCTGAACACAACAACAGCAGGCTTCGTTGCTGGAACATACTGGTTTCTGATGCTCATAGGACGTCTTGCCGGCGCTTCACTCGGAGCCAAAATATCAAGTAAAACAATGCTTACCGTAACATCCGGACTTGGTCTGATACTCGTTCTGGCGGCTATATTTGCTCCTTATACTATTGAAGTGGCATTGCCGGTTCTCAAAAGCGAAGACGGCATAACCTCGTTCGGAATGCTTGATGTGCCTATTAACGCACTGTTCCTCGTGCTTGTAGGCCTCTGTACGTCTATCATGTGGGGTGCTATTTTCAACCTTGCGGTAGAAGGACTCGGCAAATATTTGGCGGCGGCATCAGGTATCTTCATGGTACTGGTTTGCGGCGGCGGTATCCTGCCTGCCATTCAAGGATGGATTGCCGACCTGCTTGGCTCCAACATAACTGCTTATCTGACAAGTTATTGGGTAATTGTAGCAGGCTTGGCATACATGCTCTACTACGCCCTCATAGGCAGTAAGAACGTAAATAAAGATATTCCGGTATAAACTAAAAACAATAAACATGGACATAGAATTTGTAAGAAGTCGTTTTATCAAACATTTTGACGGGTCAACAGGTGTAGTGTATGCCTCACCCGGTCGTATCAATCTTATCGGCGAGCACACCGACTACAACGGAGGCTTCGTATTCCCGGGCGCTATCGACAAAGGCATGGTAGCAGAGTTGAAAGTGAACGGGACTAACAAAGTACGCGCCTACTCAATAGATCTTAAAGACTATATTGAGTTTGGCCTCAACGAAGAAGACGCCCCACGTACATCATGGGCGAAATATATCTTCGGCGTTTGTCGCGAAATACAAAAACGCGGCTACACGATTGCCGGTTTCAACACCGCCTTTGCGGGCGATGTGCCGCTCGGTGCGGGAATGTCATCATCGGCAGCCCTCGAAAGCACTTATGCTTACGCACTTAACGATATTTTCAATCTTGGAATAGACAAGTTTGAGTTGGCAAAAATAGGTCAGGCAACAGAACATAACTATTGCGGCGTGAAATGCGGCATCATGGACCAGTTTGCCTCCGTATTCGGCAAAGAAGGCAGCCTCATCCGCCTCGATTGTCGCTCGCTCGAATACGAATATTTCCCCTTCGACCCGAAAGGCTACAAACTCGTGCTGCTCGACACCCTTGTTAAGCACGAACTCGCATCGTCGGCATACAACAAACGCCGTCAGTCGTGCGAAACCGTAGCCAAAACCATCGGAGTAGAGTTTCTGCGCGACGCAAGCCTCGAACAACTTGCTGCCGTCAAATCGCAAGTCAGCGAAGAAGACTACAAATGTGCGGAATACGTCATTGAGGAAGTACAGCGCGTACTCGACGTCTGCGACGCCCTCAAAGCAGGCGACTACGAAACGGTCGGCGCAAAGATGTATCTGACCCACTACGGCATGAGCAAACTCTACGAGGTTAGTTGCGAAGAACTCGACTACCTCAACGACGTCGCCAAAGAATGCGGCGTAACCGGTTCGCGCGTCATGGGCGGCGGCTTCGGCGGTTGCACCATCAACCTCGTAAAAGACGACCTCTATGAACCCTTTATCGCCAAAGCCAAAGCCGGCTACAAAGAGAAATACGGCAAAAGCCCGAAAGTCTATGATGTAGTAATCAGCGATGGCGCACGAAAACTTGCATAAAATTTAACCCAACTAACTCCCCCTCCCTGAACAAATCAGGGTAAACCTCTATAATTCGATGAATTGTAGAGGTTTTTTTTTTTGATGAAATTTTGTTATGTCAAAATAAAATACCACCAAGAGAAAAGCAATGACGGTAACACGCAGTCCCGCAGGGACGACACTTTATTAACCGGTGACTTTAGTCTCCGGTTAGAGGAGTCATATCAACAATGGACGACACTTGGTTGCGCCGAAAACCGCTTGCAGGGTT
>JAITHS010000081.1 GCA_031279875.1 Tannerella sp. | reverse complement strand
ACTGGACATCACTTTGAAGTCCTTACCCAGAAATTTTTCTATAGTTTTTGCCTTTGCGGGCGATTCAACAATAACGAGATTTTTCTCCATTTTTTTACATTAAAAACGCCGCAAAGGTAAAAAAAAAAATTAAGAATTAAAAATTACGAATGCCCTGTACGGTCGGATTAGTAATCCAGCATTTTGATAAAATAACCACCTACAACCGAACGTGCGCGGAAACCGACGTGTGTTGTTCTGTCGGTGTTGTACCAGTCGGACATCGGAACGCGGTCGGTTGTTTCGTTGTAGAAGCGGTATTGGGGTGTGATAAACTTTTTAAACGTCTCAATATCAGGCGCCAGAGTTGCCGTCCAGATAATCCAGTCGCTTTTGGTGTAGTTTTTACGATTATCGAGCGGCAAGCCGTATTTGTTTTGTTTGGTCAGATAATATGGTATTTCTTTTTCTGCTATTGAAGCAGGGAAGATGTTGAGTTTAAGCAGTTTATCCCAAACGAGATTATATTTTTGGCTCCACGTACCGCTTTGGTCGAAAGTAAGGCGGAAATGGTCGCCGTCGGCAGCCATTTTAGTCCATTCGGCCGCCATAGAGCGTGCTTGTGCGGTATATTTTTCGGCGACGTCCTTTTTGCCGATTTTAGCTGCCAGATAGCCATACGACGCGATGCCGAGAATGGCCTTTACGGAGAGATTGGCGTTGTGCGCAAAATGTCCTGCGAAATCGTCGGTACACAATTGATTTTCAGGGTCAAGACCCTTTTCGACCAAATAATCCGTCCAGATTGTAAGCGTTTTCCAATGTTTTTCGGCGTATGCGGCATTGCCTTCGCGCGCTGCGATAGCGGCGGTGAGAATGAGCATGTTACCTGATTCTTCTACCGGCATGTCGCCGCCGTAAGTTTGGCCGTTAGCAAGCGGATAAGTACCGACGTCGTGTGCCGCAAAAGGCTTTGTCCACTTACCGCTTTCGCTGTAATAAAAGATGTGATTGAGCAGTCCTTTTGCAAGTTCGGTGTTGTAGAGCAAAAAGAGCGGTGCGGAAGGATACGTTACGTCAACCGTACCGATAGAGCCGTTGCTGAAATTTTCTTTTGAGAGGAAAAGCAAGTCTCCGTTGGGGGCTTCAACGAGTTTGTGTGCAGAGATAGATTGACGGTATGCCAGCGCGCAGAGTTCGGAATATTCTTTGCCGCCTGCTTTTGCTGCATCGGTAATAAGTTGATTATCAAACTTGTTGCAGGCGTATTTAATTTTGCTGTAATCATTGTTTGCCTGCACGATAAGCGCTTCGATTGTTTTATCACCTTTGCGGTTCCAGTATGGGCGGAGGTTTTCCTTAAAATATTGAATGGAATACATATCGTCGTAAGCAAGCATAAAGTGTCCTGTTGTGGGTTTGCCGGAGACTTTGCCGAGCGCCCGTGCGATAGCGACGTGTGAGTTGTCGGCTTCCGAAGCGGCATTTTTGATTGCGCCGCTTTCCGCAAACTGTTTTCTTACGGCGTTGATATCGCCTGTGGCGTAAGTAGAGCCGTTTTTGTCGGCGCAGAGGTAGAAATATCCCCAGTCAATACGTACATTATCACCTCTTTTACCTAATATTTTTTGTTCTTTGCTGCCGATTTTTGTGTATATCATGCCGTTGTTTTCATATACGGAAGATGTACTTTGTTGGTTTTTAACTTTATCCAAAGCCCAAGCGGGTGATGCGTCGAGAAATATCTCTACATCATGGCTTTGCGTATCGTTGGCAGTTACTTCGTAGGTCAGATAATTGACGGGACGAGAGATAAGATCAAGGTCGTTCATAAGCAACGGAGCGGTGAAAGTGAGTTGCAAATCGACGGCTCCGCATGTAAATGTATATCTTGTTTGAGTAGCCTGAACGTCAACGGAAGTCTGCGTGGCGGTTTTTTCAAACGCCATTTTTTGTTCCGCTTCGGTATATAATCCGAAATCGACTAATGCGCCGCCGACGAGATTTTTACCGTGCGCGGCGATAACGGTGCGGCCGGCTTTGAGCGTCTGCAAAGCTTCGCCTTCGATTGGCAGGATCACGTTTTTGCGCCATTTGTAGCCGGTATTGGCTATTTCGATGCCGTTGAGATAGAGTATAAAATCGTCGTCGTGAGAGTACTCGATAAAGACTTTTTTGTTTGTCAGGTCTTCGGGCAGATTGATTTCGCGACGGACAAAAATCTCTGTCTTATCGCCTTCCCATAGTGTTCTGACGGCTGTTTCGTCTTTTGTTCCGAAGGCGGCTTCGCCTTGTGTCCAGCGGCTGTCGTTAAAGTCGGGTTTTTGCCAGCCTGTTGCCGGTTTAGTCCGTGTATAACGTCCTGTCCAGGCTTCTTTTTCTGCCATTTTGGCGATTTCAACAAATTGCAGTTCTTCTTTGCCTAAGAAGCGATAGACAACGCCGTCAACGCGGATAGCGCCTGTAAGCGGAAATTTCTCTCCTGTCCAGTGTCGTACCGGCTCGTCGTAGAGATTGTCGGTAAACGACCATCCGCTTGTGTAGGGGTCGATAGTTATAAGCGGGTATGCAGGCGCCCGCAAATCGTTTTTGGTTACTGACGTTTTGTCAGCCGTGCAGCTTGCCGATATCAGCATTGCCGCATAAAGAATGATAGTTTTTGATTTCATTTAATATAAATTTAGAGTGTAAAAGTACGGATTAATTATCAAAAAAATTTCATTTATCAAAAAAATTTCATCGGAAAGACGTCCGAATCGATATGCGACTTTTTGATTAGTTTTACCATTTCGGAGACTTTGTCGGGATTTTGGGCGGCGATATTGTTGTCTTCGTGGATGTCTTGCGAGAGGTCGTAGAGTTCGACTTTTGTTTTTTCGGGGTTGCGTATATCGAGCATAACGGCTTTGAAGTTGCCTTTGCGTACTGCCGCCTTGCCGCCCTGTTCGTGAAATTCCCAGTAGAGATAATCATGCTGTTTTTGTTTGCCTTTGCCTGTAAGTGCAGGCAGGAAGGAGATACCGTCGGTATTGTCGGACGCTTTGCTGCCGGTTATTTGGGCGAAAGTAGGCATCATATCCCAGAAAGCGCCGACGTGTTGGCTTGTTGTTCCGGCTTTTACTGCTGCGGGGAAGCGTACTATGAAAGGTACGCGGATACCGCCTTCGTAAAGGTCTCGTTTGACGCCGCGCAGAGGGCCGTAGCTTTTGAAGAAATGCGGGTCGGCGCCGCCTTCGGTATGCGGTCCGTTGTCGCTCGTAAAGATAATCATTGTATTATTGTCGATGCCGAGTTCTTTAAGCAGAGCGATAATTTCTCCTACGTAACAGTCTAACCGCGAGACCATTGCTGCAAAATCGGCTTTGGGATGCGCGCTGCTGCCGTAAGGACCTTTGCGATAGGTCGGGCCGTCGTCAACGCCTTTGTAAGGATTTTCGGGAAAAGCCCCCGAATATGCTGCTGCAAGGCTGTCGTCGGGATTTATTAACTCTGCGTGAGGTATGATGTAGGCAAGATAAGCAAAAAAGGGGCTGTCGCTGTTTTGGCGGATAAATTTGAGCGCTTCTTTTTGGATTGTATCGGGCGCATAGACGCCGGTTGCGAAGCCGTCGTTGGCGTGGAGGATAACGGAATCGGTGTTATTCCAAAGAAAATAAGGGTAATAGTTGTGGGCGAGCGCCTGACTGTTGTAGCCAAAAAATTTGTCGAAGCCCTGTTTATGTGGCGCTCCGGTAGTGTGCGGCGCACCAAGTCCCCATTTGCCGAAGCATCCGGTAGCGTATCCGGCGGCTTTAAGCATTTTGCCGATAGTGTAGGTGTTTTCGGGCTGTGGATAGTCGCCGCCCTCGAAGCCTTTGTTGCCGCGAATGGGCGAATGTCCGGTGTGCAATCCGGTAACTAACGCCGAGCGCGAAGGGGCGCTTACGGTGCAGCCGGAATAGAATTGCATAAAACGCATCCCTTCATTAGCAAGACGGTCGATATTAGGCGTTTTGATCATCTTTTGTCCGTAGCAACCGAGATCGCCGTATCCCAAATCGTCTGCCATGATATAGATAATGTTAGGCTTTTTGGGCGGTTGTTTGGCGTCGGCGTCGGCGCATACCGCCGTGCCGCAACAAAGTAATGAGAATAATTGTTTGGTGTACATATTATATTTATTATTAAGTAATTATATATTTTTGTAAGGATGCGTATAAATTATGTTTAGACGCAGTAAAATTTCCGTATAGACGCGCGTAAATTTCCGTATAGACGCGCGTAAATTTCCGTATAGATGGAAATATTTTTCCGTATAGACGCAGTGAAATTTCCGTATAGACGCAAATTTTACTGCGTCTCGACGCAAATTTGCGTGCGTATAAAGGCGCGCTTAAAAAGTGTGAGGGTGGTATTTTAAGCACATTGCTCGTGGCTGCTGATATGTAGATTGACGTTAGCATCTGTTGTTATGTTTTTAAGAAAATGCAAAATTAGATAAAAATCACGAAATTTCCAAATGTGAGAAAAAAAAGTTTGAGGTTTCGGCAACAACCCTTGCAGTGGTTTTAAACCCTGCAAGCGGTTTTTCGGCAACAACAACCCTTGTATGCGGCGTAATCAAGTGTCGTCCCATGCGGGACTATTGTTGATATGATGACTACTCGATCCGGAGACTAAAGTCGCCGGTTAATAAAGTGTCGTCCCTGCGGGACTGCGTGGTACCGTCATTACTTTTCGTTTGGGACTATCATTCCTGCTACCAATGACGTTTTTCGCTTAACTGCATCATTACGAGTGCGTTAACGTACAGGGCATTCGTCATTGCGAGGAACGAAGCAATCCGGAAACAAAGGCACGTTGGATTGCTTCGTTCCTACCAATGACGGACGTAAGCTCCAAACCGCTTGCAGGGTTTTAAAACCACTGCAAGGGTTTAGGGTGCTATCATTCCTGCTCGCAATGACGAAATAACAATCTGCGAAAATATTAAAATTTTTATTTACCTTTGCGGCTGTCAATTCATTTATCAATGAAAAATCTTTTAATATTATTCTTTAACATTTGCGTTGTTTTTCAATTATTTGCGCAAATTCCATCAGTTTAATGTTATGATTTGCAGTACAGGATTGTCGTCTTCGGCGGCTTTTTCAGTGATTTCTTTGAGTTTGCCTTCAAGTTGGTCTTCGTCAAGTTGTTTTTTCAGTCTATCCATATTGTAAAATGTAGCAATCTGATTCTTTGTAGAAACACTTGCATTTATCCGTGTTGATACCCCCAAAGAAAAACCCTTCTTAAAGTCCGGAGTAAAAGTTTGCTGTGTTTCAAATTCATATAAAAGCATTTGCGAATTAAAATTATTCGGATTATTGGGGTTTTTGAAACTTATATCATATCGAATAATCATAAACAGGATATATTTGTCGGTTGCCTTTATAATGTTTACAACATCCAGCATTTCATCATCTTTTCCTGACGACGATTTCTTTACGATAAACGGGCGAAGTTGTTTATCTCGACCGAGTTGATAGATAGTGTCTGACGACAGTTCGGACAAGTAATATATGTCTCCATTTTTACAGATGTTGGGGAAATCAACAGAATAACTCCAATACATATCTCCTACTTTTTTTTCTACTACATTAGAAATACGGTACGACAGCGGCAAAGTGATTGCCGATTGTACGCTTCCGTCTTTTTTGGACAGAAATACAAATGTACTGTCCGAATTCTTATTGTCGTTATGAAGAAACATCGTTTCATCGTCAAAATTAAACGCGCAGTATGCATACCCTCCTCCGACAGTATAACTCTGATATTCGGGGAATTGCAGCGTACGCAACCAGACACCGTCCTCAGAATATACCTGACAGCGTTTTTTTAAGTCGAATATAAAAACTTCCCGACTCTTCTCGTCATAAACTAATTGCCCTATGTTTACATATTCTTGCGGACCTTGTCCCTTGTGTTTAAATTTCGAAACAATCTTGCCTTTTCCGTCAAAAATAAAAATATCACCTTTGTTGTAACCGGAATTGGCAATAACAATTCTTGATTCGGACAAATGAGAGAGGAGAAGAGTTCTGTCCAGCAATACGTCGTCTCTCGTTTCTAAAGGAATATAGTCCATCTCTATTTCACATTCTTTTTTAGGATAATTGGTTTGCGTAATATCTATTACTCCGATTTCATTTTGTTCTTTCGACGGTTTTGCGTCCGACGACGAATCGGCGCTCTTCTTCTGTGTACATGCGTCGAACAGGATACACAGGCTTGCGAATAATAATAACTGTTTCATGAGATTTATTTTTTTTAATTTGAATTTAGATAAATGAATATAACGGATTGACCTACAGAAATACAAAACCAATACCTCTGCGAGTTTCATTCCTATAGAACTCACAGAAAACCAAGTTGTTGCTGTTTCAAAATTCAATCTACTTTTCATATTGTTTATTGTTAGCAACGGCAAAGGTAAAGATTTTTTTTGAACCACAAAATTTTTTTTTATGCGTTTTGATTTTTTTATGATTTTTTATGATTTGCGGACAAGAAAATTAACGATTCGCACCATACTCATTCACAAAAAAGCGACGGTACCACGAACCCTTGCAGTGGTTTTAAACCCTGCAAGCGGTTTTTCGACAACAACCCTTGCAGTGGTTTTAAACCCTGCAAGCGGTTTTCGGCAACAACAACCCTTGCAGTGGTTTTAAACCCTGCAAGCGGTTTTCGGCAACAACAACCCTTGTATGCGGCGCAACCAAGTGTCGTCCCATGCGGGACTATTGTTGATATGATGACTACTCGATCCGGAGACTAAAGTCGCCGGTTAATAAAGTGTCGTCCCTGCGGGACTGCGTGGTACCGTCATCGCTTGTTTTTTTAATTCAACTCGCAAACTTACGATTTATTTTTGAAAGACATGTTATTTTTTTTGTTAATTTTGCATCTCAAATATAAATGAACTTTATGCAGAACATAAACAATCAAAGCGATTACACACAATTTCTTGTTGAAATTAAAGAACGCATTCACAAGAGTCGCTACGAGGCGGCGAAAATGGTTAATCGTGAAATTATCCGACTTTATTGGGATATAGGACGCAGTATCACCGAAAAACAGCAAACATTGGGCTGGGGAAAATCGGTTGTAGAAACGCTATCTGACGATTTGCAAAAAGAATTTCCCGGAATGTCGGGGTTCGGTAAATCCAATTTATGGGCAATGGCACAATTTTATTCCGAATATCAGGGCAATGAAATTCTCCAACCATTAGTTGGAGAAATTAGTTGGTCGAAACATTTGGTGATCATGTCGAAATGTAAAGATTTGCAGGAGAGGCAGTTTTATATTTTGGTAACCAAAAAATTCGGTTGGACAAAAGATGTGCTGATTCACCATGTTGAACTGAAATCCTACGAACGTTACCTGCTCGGACAGAGCAATTTTGACGATACTTTGCCCGAAAAAATCAAAAAACAGGCAGTCCTCGCTGTTAAAGACGAGTATAATTTCGGTTTTGCCGATTTGCTTGACAATCATTCGGAAGCCGATTTGGAACAGGCACTGCTCAAAAACATCCGTGCTTTTCTCATCGAATTTGGCGGCGATTTTTCGTTTATCGGAAATCAATACCGCATGGAAGTGGAAGATGAGGAGTATTTTATTGATTTATTGCTATTTCATAGACGATTACAATCTTTGGTGGCAGTAGAACTTAAAGTCGGCAAATTTATTCCCGAATATATAGGCATCGCCACTTACAGTTTGTCGTCGGAATTGCCGGAAAAATACAAAGAATTATTGCCGTCAGCCGAAATGATTGCCAATAAACTGATTGACTTGATATAGCATTATGAAAAATCTTTTAATATTATTTTTTAACATTTGTGTTGTTTTTCAATTATTTGCGCAAAATCATCCGGCTATAACACGCTTTGTCGGTACGGAGTATCTGCGCGGGGCGTCGGTGTCGTTGATGGTCAGAGAAGTTGGGAGCGGCAAGGCCGTTTACAGTTATGACGCCGACAGAGAAGTTATTCCGGCTTCGGTACTCAAAACCGTTACTACGGCGACGGCCATAGAACTGCTCGGCGCCGACTATTGCTACCAAACACACCTCATGTATGACGGAACGGTTGAAGACAGTATCCTCAAAGGCAATATTCATATCATCGGCAGCGGAGACCCTTCACTTGGTTCGGAAGAACTAAAAAACAACTGCTATGCGTTTATTAATGAGTGGGTTACGGCAATCAAAAACGCCGGTATCAAGTTCGTTACCGGCGCAGTAATATCCGACGCCGGTATATTCGACACCGAAGGCGTTTCGATGAAATGGCTGCGCGAAGATCTCGGCACAAACTATGGGCAAGGCTGTTACGGTCTCAACGTGTTTGACAACCGTTTTGCGCTCTTTATGAACACCTATTTCCATGACAGCAAGCCCGTTATCGACTGCACCCAGCCCGAAATGTACGGTATGACGTTTCGTAACTATCTCAAAACAGGCGACAAAGACAGTTGCTATATCGTAGGCGCGCCATATTCCGACGAGCGCTGGCTCTATGGCGTCGTTCCCGCCAACCGCACCGATTACAAACTCGGCGGCGACATTCCCGACCCGCCGTTGTATCTCGCCAAACTGCTTACCGAAACGCTTAAACAGCAAGGCATTATTATTGCCCAAGAGCCGACCGACAGGCGTTTGCTCGCTCAACAAGGCGTTGTTTATCCGCAAGAACAACAGCGCCAACCGCTTGCCGTTACAACGTCGCCGCCTTTAAGCCAACTTGCCCGTATCACTAACAATGTGAGCAGCAATCTATATGCCGATGCTTTTGTGAAAACATTAGGATTGCGGTGTAACGAGCCGCTGTCGTCGTTCGGCAAAGGAGTGCGGGTAGTGCATGACTTTTGGCAGTCTAAAGGTCTTGATACCTCGCCGCTTTGGATGTCGGACGGCAGCGGATTGGCGCCAACAGACAAGATTACCGCCTCATTGTTAAGCAAAATATTATGTCTGATGGCAGATAATAAGGCATTTGTAGAATCGTTGCCTGTCGCAGGCGAAGAAGGAACGGTTAAAAGCGTCCTCAAAGACAGTTCGTTACACGGCAAGGCACGTCTCAAAAGCGGCAGTATGAGCCGTGTTCGCAGTTATGCCGGATATGTTTACAAAAACGATAAAACATACGCTATAACGGTGATAACCAACAATTTCAACTGTCGCCAAGCACAAATCAAAACCGAAATAGAACAATTGCTGCTGGGGCTGTTTTAAAAGTTTTCGGGCGGACGAAGAAATTTAACACAAAAAATGAGTACTTTTTTATTTTCCGTGTATCATACTTGAAAGATGATTTACACAAAATGGAAAAGCAAAATTTACGAGACATCCGTGCGGGATTGGAGCGTATAAAATCAAAGGAAGATACGGAATTGATGCCCGACAATGAACGGCAGGAACTGTGGAGCCGCATCGTCAAGGCGAATGAACGTCATTGCGAGGCACGAAGTAATCCGAAAGAAAAAGAACGCTGGATTGCTTCGTTCCTCGCAATGACGAGGTACCGTCCTACCATTCCTGCTCGCAATGACGTAAGCTCCAAACCGCTTGCAGGGTTTAAAACCACTGCAAGGGTTGACGAATGCCCTGTTCGTCATGATACACGTAACAGGCGCCTGATAGTTTGTCTTGCGGGCGTTGCTGCTACTGTGGCGCTGATTTTTGTCATTGCAAAATATACCCCGAAACAGTTACATAACAAGCCATCATACATTATATATAATATAGCGTCGGGATTAAAGACGCCGTTGACATTGAGCGACGGCACGCAAGTGTGGGTTAATTCAGGCTCGACGCTGGCTATTCCCGACAAATTTGATGACAGCAAGCGCGAGATAACCGTTTCGGGCGAGGTTTTTCTTGATGTGGCGCCCTCCGACAAAAGACCTTTCACTGTCAAAACCAACGGAATGGACATTACCGTCAAAGGCACGCGATTTAACGTTAAGGCATATCCGAAAGACGAAAATACGTTTGTAGTGCTTGAAGAAGGCAGCATTATTATCGCCACAAACGACGGCAACAAGATGGAAATACACCCCGAACAGATGTTTACGCGCAATAACAATACCGGCAAAAACAAGCTCGAAACGGTTAACGTATCCGAGCATATAGCTTGGAAAGACGGCTATTATTATTTCAACAAACAGAATATGGATGTAGTATTAACCAAGATATCAGAGCATTACGGCATTCAAATCAAATGGGACGACAATATCGCCAATATGACATGCAGCGGCAAATTAGACATGAAAACCGATTATACCCAAACCCTCGACGCCCTCTCGAAAGCCGCTCCCATAGAAATTAAATACAAAAATAATCAAATCCACATTGAATTAAACCCTTAATTATTAAAATCTTATGATTCATTCATTATTTCGATTTATGACAACGCTACTGCTCATAAGCGTATTAGGAACGGCAACAATAAGTGCCGACGGACGCATCAGCAGAAAAGGCGTCTATGCAAAGGAAACGTTTTTTACGCTGGACATGAAAAACAGCGCTTTGAAAGATGTGTTCCGTGAGATAGAAAAATCGAGCGAGTATATCTTCTTTTATTTGGATAACTCGCTCGATATGAACCGCAAAGTATCGGTTAAAGTACACAACAAGGTTGTGAACGCGATACTCGACAAAGTGTTTGAGGGTACCGACAACCGGTATTACATCTCCGACCGTCAAATTATTATCTCGAAAGAGAACGCCAAGTCGGACATGACCCTCTTACCGGCAGCAATACAACCCTCGAAGCGCACGCTGACAGGTACCGTTGTTGACGAATTAGGCCCGTTAGCAGGCGCCAATGTAGCCGTCAAAGGCACTACAATCGGCACTATAAGCGACGAAGACGGTAAATTTACTCTCGAAAACGTACCCCAAAACGCTGTCCTGCAAGTATCCTATATAGGATATAGAACGCAGGAAATCACCGGCATACCGAGCGACGGCAAACCGCTGATTATAATACTTAAAGAAGATTCGCAAGCGTTGGAAGAAATCGTCGTAGTAGGTTACGGTATGCAGAAGAAAGTAACCCTTACCGGCGCCGTTTCACAAGTTACGGGACAAGACATTACGTCGAAAACAAGTACCGACATCATGAACGCACTACAAGGCCAGATGGCCGGAGTGCAGGTGCTTCGCAGTAGCGGACAGCCCGGCTCGGAAGCAAAAGGTATTCGTGTGCGCGGCTTCACATCGGCTAACGACGCTTCGGCATTAGTGCTGATTGACGGCGTTGAAGGCGACATGAAACTGCTCAATCCCGACGACGTAGAATCCATTTCGGTATTGAAAGACGCCTCTTCCGCATCAATCTACGGCTCTCGTGCCGCAGCAGGCGTTATCCTCATCACAACTAAAAAAGGCACAGCCGGAGCAAAGGCGAAAATATCCTACAACGGCTCTTTCGGAGTTAACATTCCCGGTTTCATGCCTCAACGCATGTCGCCGTGGGAAGAGCAGGCTATAATCAACAACGACGGTCGCCTGCGCGAGAGAGGAGCGCTGGAACAGGACGCCGAGCATGTTGCGTGGCTTAAAAATCCGAACTTTAACTATCGCCCTAACGACGCCCGCTGGGAGGCTGTTGCCAACAGCAACTGGCTCAACGAAGGCTCCAACGACTATACTACTTCGCAAAATCATGCCCTTGCCGTTAACGGCGGCAGCGAGAACCTGCAATACTACGTTTCGGCAGGTTATTATAACAAGACAGGTTTGCTCAAATACGACGCCGACAATTACAGTCGTTACAACCTCCGAGCTACCCTCAATGCCAAACTCAACCAATACGTCGATCTCAACATCATTGCCGGCTACGACGGCAGCATGACCAAACAACCGTCGTATTCCGACGGCTCAACGTCGATCCTTTCGCTGCTCTACAACTCGCGCGCCCGTCAGCAGATATATCTTCCGACAGAAGATACCAACTATGCCAACAATCCGTTTAGCGCCGATTTGCAGGCTAATGCGATAGATATTTTGCAGAACGGCGGCTCGCGATATGCCAAAAACGAAAAATATACCGGCAAAGCAGGCATCAGATTTCACGATTTTATCAAAGGATTGTCGATAGACCTGAATCTGTCGCGCCGTGCCGATTACTACAATTTTGAACGCAACGGACGATATGTAGTCTCGATGGGACGTAACGGTCAAGTGCGCGGAGGCGGCACAGGCGCTTATTCGGCTAATAATCCCAACTTTGTAGAGAAAACAAAGAATATCGCTATCCAAGACAAATTGGAAGCGTTGTTGAATTATGATTTTAAGTTTGACCTTAATGCTTTCCACCTGTTGCTCGGCGCTTCGTATGAAAACTACGAGAAAGACCAGATAACGGCTACGGGACGCAATCTGTTGTCGAACGACTTTTTCAGTCTCAACTATTACGATTCGTCAACAGCCACCAACTCGGTAATGTCAGACCTGATACAGCCTTGGAAGATGGCTTCACTTTTCGGACGGTTGGATTATAACTACGCAGAGAAATATCTCTTTCAAGCCAATTTCCGTTACGACGGCTCTTCTCGCCTTGCTCCGGGCAAACGGTGGGGACTGTTTCCGTCGGTAGGTGTGGCATGGCGTATCAGTGAAGAAGGATTTTTTGAACATCTCAAAGAACATATCGGCAACCTGAAAATACGCGCCGACTGGGGTAAACTCGGCAACAGTACAGTGCTTAACTCAATGTATTATCCTTATATCGGGCTGATTACCAACAAGACGTCGGCAGGCGCTATTGAGAGCATTTTCGGTAAACCGGTTTATTATCAGAAAGAACTCGCCTCCCAAGATATTACATGGGAAACGGTTACTTCTACCGACATCGGCATTGATTTAGGGCTGCTCAACAACCGCCTCAACATTACTGCCGACTATTATTGGAAGCGTAACAGTGATATGCTGTCGAAAATACAGGTCTCTCACCTCGTTGGCGTAGGCATTCCTTACGTCAATATGGGCGAGTTGAAGATATGGGGCTGGGAAGTGTCGGCGAACTGGCGCGACCGTGTCGGCGAACTGAATTATTCCGTCGGCTTCAATATCGAAGACAGTCAAAATAAATTAGTTAAGTTCGGCAACGACGATATTATCGATGCCAAAGCTTCCGTAGCACATCTGCAAGGCTATCCGCTCAATACTATCTGGGGATACAAGACCGACGGTTTCTGGCAAAGCCGCGATGAATATCTCGCTTATAAAGAGGCGCATCCGGGATATATCACTTTCGACGACGCAAAGATATGGGGCGGCGACGTGAAATATCTTGACCTCGACGGCAACGGCGTTATCGGCGGCGGCAGCTTTACTCCCAAAGACAAAGGCGACCTCGTTTACATGGGAACTACCAACGGACGCTATCTCTACGGTTTTAATCTCAATCTGCAATACAGAGGGTTTGATTTTTCCGCTTTCTTTCAAGGCGTCGGCAAACGCTCGTTCTTTATTCATCCAAACGTGCTTTGCCCGCTCTATGCAAGTTATGAAATGCCGTGGACTATCCATCAGGATTATTGGCGCGAAGACAACAAAGACGCCTATTTTGCACGTATCAACGGTACCGATGCCGAATCGCGTAACTATTACTATTCCGACAAATGGGTACAGAATGGCGCTTATATCCGCTTGAAAAACATTCAGTTAGGATATAATATTCCCGTTCCGAAGAAAATTATCGAATCGGTGCGGTTCTATATCTCCGGCAATGATGTTTGGGAACACAGCAATGTATTATCTGTTTTTGACCCCGAATCAGACAACAACGTAGGACGCTCTTACTATCCGTTTTTCAGAACATGGACAACAGGACTTAATATAACATTTTAATAATCAGGAATAATATGAAAAAAATATTTAATAACAGTTTGATAATATTTTTCGTGCTGATGATGAGTTGCGATGATTTGCTCAATGTAACTCCCGGCTCGGAAATGACCGACAGCGGCTTCTGGAAATCGGAAAACGACCTCAAAGGCGCTTGCAACCGTATGTATCAACAGTTTACATCGGATAGTCACGACACCCGCGCCGACGACCAGGTTGGCGGCAGCCCAAACAAAATCAGTACCGGTCAGCGCACCGTTCAGGACGCTTCCGAAGCTGACTGGAAAGACCCCTACGACCGTATCTTTTTGGCTAACAACATCATCGAGAAAGCCGCCGACGCAAGCGTAACACCGGCCGTGCGCGACCGCTATATCGGCGAGGCGATGTTTTTCCGCGCATGGTATCATTTCGACCTGATGATGAAATACGGCGACGTACCTCTCGTAACAAAAGTTTTTAAATCAGGCTCCGACCCCGATTTGAATATGGGACGCACTCCTCGCGAAGATGTTGTGCAACAGTGCTACAAAGACCTCGAATTTGCTGCCGAAGCGTTGCCTGCTTTCTCGGCGTGGACTACTACCGACGAGTTTGACCGCCGCCGTGTTACCCGCTCGGCCGCCCTCGCGCTGATAGTGCGCATAGCGCTTTATGAAGGTACTTTCCAAAAATATCACGCTATCAACGGCGGCTCTAACGCTAAAGCGCATATCTCAAAGGCAATATCGGCTTTTGAACAACTGCGCGGCGAAGGTCATACGCTTTACAGCACCTCGTCGGGCAAGCTGCAACCTTATCAGGCGCAGTTTTTCGACGAAAGCCAAATCACCAACAAAGAGCTTATCTTCGGCAAAGCCTACGGACCTAACGGCGGCAGCGGCTCCGGCTACACCAACCACAATTACACAGGCGACAGCGAAGGCTCATACATGGTTACACGCAAGATGCTCGACATGTTTCTATATGCCGACGGATTGCCTGTCGAGAAAACATCTCTAAGAATCGAAAACGAGACTTCGTTTAATAATGTAGCAGGCCTCGACCGCACAGGAGCTATCCTTGCCGACGGTAAAGGACAACGCGACCCGCGTCTGTTGATGAGCATCTGGACTATCCTCGACCCGCTTGAAAATGATGCTACCTACGGCTGGCTCGGCGCCGGTAAGGGCGATTATCTGCCTTTCCGCTCCAACAGCGCCGCTACAACGGCTTATCATCTCAAAAAACGCTTCAAAGGCTCGCTATGGGGCGCAGGCAAAGATTTTACCGATGTTATTATAATCCGCTGGGGCGAGATGTTAATATCTTATGCCGAAGCACTTTATGAAAACAACGGCTCAATAACCGACGCTCAACTCGATGAAACGGTCAACGCCCTCCGCACACGCGCCGGATTTAATGCCCGTCTGACTAACGCTTTCGCATCTGCCAACGGTCTTAATATGCTCGAAGAGATACGTCGCGAACGTAATGTGGAACTGTTGGCCGAAAACCTGCGCTACCCTGACTTGTTGCGCTGGAAAACAGCCGAAACGGAATTGCCAAAAGCTATTATCGGCGGTAAGTTCGTTGGCGAAGAAGGTGGCAGTGTGCAGGACATCACCCGCTTGACCGGCTCCGACGGTAAATCCAACGGCGAAACAATTATGACAGGTAATATCCAACAAAATGTGTTCGTAATCGAATATCCGTCAACACGCACTTTCGACCCCGCACGCGACTACTATTATCCCATCCCGCCCTACGAACTTGTGCATTCCGACAATAATATCAAACAAAATCCCAAATGGTAAACATCTAATATTATAATTTATGAATAAAATATTTTTTATCCTCATAGCGTTTGTATCGTTGCTCTTTTCTTCGTGCGAAAAGGATAACATCTGGGGCGAAGGCCTTGCAGAATACGAACATGTCTATTACGTAGGCTTCCAAAAAAGCATTAAGTTTGATTATTTCGTTACTTGCGAAATAGCCGCCAACGGCTCTACACGCTGGCGAGAAGGCTCTTCAACAACCAACGGCACGTGGATAGCTCTCAACGAAAATAATGTCGTATCCGTGCCGTTTCAGTTCCACAGCGAAAGGGTACGCTCTTACGACGCTGTCAGCAAGTTCTGGGTAGTAGCATCCGGCTTGACCGCCAACGACTACTCGCTATCGTTGGAAGACGGCTCTCTGCTGTCGTTAGACGGCTCCGGCGTCTGTACCCTCACATGGAAACAGGCTGTCAAAGGGCTTCAAAAAGTGCGCGTAACACGCAAAACCGCTGCCACCGGTACGTTGAAGTTCTACTGCCTCGACCCCTCAAAACCTGTCAACAACAACGACGTCTCGACATTAGTCAACAACAAAACCGCCGAGTACGAAGTTGACGGCTTATCTCACGACGTATCCTTTGACGCAACCAAAGAGTTTGTCGTAACCAACAGCAAGATGCAAGTGGTGTTTAATTAGCGTAGAGACGTTAGACAATTACGAGTTGAGAGTTGAAAATTACGAATTACAGTTATAGTCTGCGGCATCCGCGACCTATAGGTCGCGGGTGTCGCGAGCTATAGTCCTTGACTGCCGAGGGTTATAGTCCTTGACTGCCGAGGGTTATAGTGTGCGACAGTTGCAATATTTTTTATGTCAAAATAAAGTCGTATATTTGCAACGTCGTAAACAAATATTATGGAACTCATTTTATCTGAAGAAAGTACTATAAAATGGCGCAGTTTCCTTGACGGAGACAACACATCGTATGAATGGCTGTATAACAATTATGTACATGTCTTATATGCTTACGGATGCCATTTTACCAAGGATACCGATACCGTTAAAGACTGTATTCAGGATTTGTTTGCGTACTTGTATCAGGAACGTCTTCGTTTGACCGTACCGGATAATGTGAAAACTTTTCTCCTTGTATCGCTTAAAAACAGATTGTTACGCACTGTTGCCCGTGAGCGGGGACTGTATAGGGATATCGAAGATATGAACGACGGTTGCGGGGTCTTTTTTATAGAACCCGCAGCGCCCGCACCTGACGAAGAATATATTGAAAAAGAGACCATTGAACGCCAAAACAGGCTGATAAGCAGTATGTTTGCTGTTTTGAGTTCACGTCAGCGTGAAATTATCTATTATCGTTATATTCGGGAACTTGACTTCAGCGAGATATGTGTCCTGATGAACCTCAACTACCAATCAGCCCGAAACCTCCTCTTGCGTTCGTTTCAGAAGATAAGAGCGCGCTTCTCGTCATTGCAATGACGTGGTACCGTCATCTCAACTCTC
>JAITHS010000079.1 GCA_031279875.1 Tannerella sp. | reverse complement strand
CAACGTCGCCGCAACGATTTGGAGAAGTTGCTGAGCATCTTTGATCCGGCAAATCTATATAAGGATAGTCTATACTATATGAACATCAACGAAGACGATTTTCCCGAAAACTTCCGCCCTGTAATCCGCCGTTTGCGGATGGCATCCGAAGACGAAGAGATGCAGTATCAGATGGAGATGGAAGACGACTATCTGGAAGAACTTCGCGAAAAGGAACGACTAATCGGAGAAAAAAACAAAGAACTCAAAGAAAAAAACAAAGAGATCAAAGCGCAAGGCAAAGCACTCCAACAAAAAGACAAAGCACTCCAACAAAAGGACAAAGCGCTCGAAGCAAAAGACAAAGCGCTTGAAGATCTAAAGCGTCAGCTGGCCGAAATGCAAAAAACGCAACGTCGTTAATTATGGGAACCTCTAAAAATTGATTTTTTCGAGGCCTGCGACTGAGGAAAAAGCGGAGTTTACTGACGTAAATGAGCATTTTGACAAAGGAGCAAAACGAAGAAAAAACAATTTTTCGAGGTTCCCTTATGAATTATTATCCGCTATT
Organism: Tannerella sp.; assembly: GCA_031279875.1. Classification (GTDB taxonomy): domain Bacteria; phylum Bacteroidota; class Bacteroidia; order Bacteroidales; family Tannerellaceae; genus Tannerella. The sequence continues at coordinate 10,371 of JAITHS010000079.1, read as the reverse complement.
GACGGTACCACGTCATTAGCGGATTTAAGGGTCTAACAGAACAGAATTTTTTTTGCGAATTTAAGGTCATACCTCAAATAGCATATTCTTTTGCCAAAAATGCGTATTTTTTTGGCAATGGCTAAATAATACGCATTTTTGGCGAGCATAGTGAATGGCGACTGCAAAAAACGCTGTACTTTTGCGGCATATTTTTTAATATTTAAACTATGCGAAAACGAAAAATCAGATTTCTGACAGCGGCATTATTATTAATGTATATGGCTGTCAATGCAAACGGCAAGTTTACCGTCGATGACGATCGCAAGGCTACGGGAACGGTAGTCGAAGCCGCTACCGGTGAAGCGATAGCGGGCGCTTCGATAAAAGTGAAAGGTAGTGCTAACGGAACGGTAACCGACGAAAACGGCAAGTTCAGCCTTACCATTCCGGTCGGCGCCATACTCGAAGTATCTTACATCGGTTATAAAACGGTAACGGTAGGCACAAGCGGCAACCAACACTTGACCGTAGCACTTGACGAAGACACGGAGTTGCTCGACGAGGTCGTAGTTGTAGGCTACGGCACACAAAAGAAAATAACGATGAGCAGCGCTGTTTCGAGCGTCAAAGGCGAAGAAATAGCCAAGTTACCGACGCCCAGACTCTCTACCGGTCTCGGTGGAATGGTGTCGGGCGTAATCACGTTTCAGTCGAGCGGCGCGCCGGGTGCCGACAACGCTACAATCTATGTGCGCGGTAAGACGCCATTAGTGCTCGTTGACGGCGTTGAACGTCCGGCAGACCGCATCAGCAAAGACGATATCGAATCGGTATCGGTATTGAAAGACGCTGCCGCCGTTGCTCCTTACGGCCTCAAAGGAGCTAACGGAGTACTTTTGATAACGACAAAGCGCGGAGCAGCAGGCAAAATAAGCACTGTTTACAGCGGTGAGATGAGTTGGCAAAAGCCGATGAATACGCCGGAGTTTATGTCTTCGGCCGACTATTTCGAGTTTCGTAACAAGGCTTATGAAATGGACGGATTGACGGGACAGATGATGGCGACTGATGAAATCGACAAATACCGCAACGGCGTCAACCCCGATATGTACCCAAACACCGACTGGGTAAGCAACTACATGCAGACGTCAAACGCTACAAAACACACCGTTTCGGTATCCGGCGGCACCGACAAAATCAAAGCCTTCGCCTCGTTAGGCTATGTCTATCAAGGCAGTATGTTTGACGGTCAGGATTACCGCCGCTACACCATGCGAGCCAATATCGACATCAAGGCGACGCCTACAACGCTGATTTCTTTCGATAACTCGTTTATGAAAGACAACGTTACAATGACCGGCTTGGGCGCTTCCGACGTCATGGAACGCATATACAGGGCTGTCCCTAACGAGGTTGACCGTTACAGCAACGGTTATTCGGCTTTCCAAAGTTCGCTTGGTATAAGCATGTATGAAGCAATGCACAACAGAGGCAAAAATACCGATATCAACGACATCTCTACGTCGAATGTTACCGTTACCCAGCAAATGCCGTTCCTCAAAGGCTTGTCGGGAAAGGTCGCTTTCAACTATGACAAGCAGCACAAAGACGCCAAGAACTGGATATTACCGCTTGTTTATTACAATCTGACACCCGAAGGTTCGTTTGAGAAAGTTGACCAGTCCGGCACCGTGAAACCGTCGTTAAGTCAGGAATACAAGCGGTGGGACTGGTACACCTTCAACGGTTCGCTCAATTACGGTAACACTTTCGGCAAGCATCGCATCGAAGCGCTGGCGCTGTTTGAAGCCCGTTGGACAAACAATTCGACACTTACAGGCAGCAAATCAGAGTTTGATTTCCTGATACCGGAACTCAACATCGGCACATCAGACCGCACAAAATGGGGGCTTGGCGGCACATCCGACGCATCAGCGCAATACGGCTATATCGGCAGGTTGAGTTACAACTATAACGAAAAATACATGGCCGAACTTGCCGGTCGTTATGACGCTACATATTATTATGCTCCCGGACGAAGAACGGACTTTTTCCCCTCTTTATCATTGGGTTGGAGAATATCGGAAGAACCTTTCATGGATTTTGCCCGCAATACTGTCAACAATCTCAAACTGCGGGCTTCATACGGCAAATCCGGCAGCATCGACGGCGACGCTTTTGCTTACATGTCTTATTACAAAATAGCCAACAGTTATCTCTGGGGCAAGAACGGCTCACGTGAACAGGGTATTTACAGCGACCTCGAACCTAATCCTAATCTGACGTGGCAAACGGTGTGGAAAACCGACGTCGGCTTCGACCTCACAATGTGGAACGGCTTGCTGGGAGTAGAGTTTGACGCCTATCAGGAGAATCGTAACGACATCGTCATAGCACCTAACGCCGACGTACCGGCGGAATACGGCATCAGCCTTGCACGCGAAAACGCAGGCCAAGACGCACGCTGGGGTATCGACCTGACGCTGACCAACAGAACGAAGATTACCGAATACCTGACGCTGCATAACTCGGCGGTCTTCACTTACACGAGGCATAAAATAATTGAGAATCACGAAAATCAAGGCTCTCTTTATAACCCGCGTCGAAGGACTACGGGCTTGGATGCAAGTCAGATTTGGGGCTATAAATCGGCAGGACTTTTTACCGATGACGACGATATTAAAAACTGGGCATGGCAAGATGCAGGTACAAAACCGGGCGACATCAAATATACGGATATCAACGGCGACGGCAAGATTGACGCCGAAGATAACGTATGGCTCGGATTGGCGACAGTGCCGCAAATAATGTACGGTTACAATATGAAACTGACATGGAAAGGCTTCGACATAGGGCTGTTTTTTCAAGGCACAGGACGCTCCAACTATTATCTCGGTACAGCCGACAGAGGCGTCCGACGACCTTTTGCCGACGGTAAAGCCCGCATAGACCACTTTAAAGCATGGACGGCCGACAATCCCGACCCGAACGCCGATTATCCGCGCCTCCGTTCAAGCAACTTTGCGATGAACTATGTTACGTCCGACTTCTGGATTATCAAGTCGCATTATCTCAAACTTAAATCTCTCGACGCAGGATATTCGCTTAATCCTAAATGGATTGCAAAAACGGGGATGACTAATCTGCGTATCAACGCTAACTTCTACAACGTGTGGACAATTTTTACTAATGCCTCGCGCGATTTCGACCCCGAAGCACAGCAATTTTCGGCTTATCCTCAACAATTTATGACAACAATAGGTTTAACGGCTAATTTTTAATATCTTACAACAATGAAAAAATTATTATTCATATCCATGGCGTTCATTATCGCTTCTTGCGATAGTTTTCTCGATATAAAGCCCGTTGACAGGATTATGGACAGCGGAGTATGGGATGATGCTAACGCTATCAAATTCTATATCAACGATGTATATCACAGCATCAACGGGCCTTTGTATATCTGGTCGAGCCGTAACGGTCGTGATAACATCGGCGGCGCACCGGCTATCTTCGACAATTTTATGACCGGAGATTTGTGGTATAACGGCGGTAATCTCTACACCTATTCGCAGTGGAGCAAATCGTCAAACCTCAACGCGCTTATCAGGTGGACAGACTGTTATACCAATATCCGTAAAATAAATAATGCCATTGAAGGCTTAAACGGCTCAACGGCTCTCGCCGAAGAAAACAAAAACCGCTATCTCGGTGATATGTACTTCTGGCGGGCGATGCTTTATTACGAACTGTTCCGTTTTTACGGTAAAGTGCCAATCATCGACCACGCACAAAACCGCTTTGACGAGGAAATTTTCAACCCGCGTAACAGCGAAAAAGAAGTCGCCGATTTCTTTATATCCGATTTTGAAAAGGCTATCGCGCTGCTTCCGAAAGACATTCCCGATGCCGAACTCGGACGAGCTACCAAAGGTGCCGCAACAGGTATGCTCTCAACGGCTTATCTGCATCTTGCCGGTGTGATGCCCGATGTTACCGGCGCCGACGGTAATGATTATTTCCGCAAAGCATACGAGACTGCCGACATTCTCATCAGCGGCAATTTGAAAGATAAATACAAACTTTTCGGAGCCACCGCTAACGACAAGGCTCAGGCGTATCACGACTTATTTAATGCTGCTAACGAATATAACGAAGAAGTTATTTTTGATATTCAGTTTATTGATGATGGCGTGGGCGCTACCGGAACGGAACGGCGCGGACATGATCTGATGGGCGTCTCGCACATGGGTAGTTATGCCCAAAATACCGACGGCTCTTATGGCGGCTGGGGACGTAACAATCCGACACAAAACCTTGTAGATGAGTTTCGTATGGCTGACGGTTCGACTTTCGACTGGAACAACCCCGTACATGCCGCCAGCCCTTACAACAACCGCGAACTGCGCTTCTACGCTTCTATCCTTTATTCGGGAGCGCCATGGCGAGGCGACGTCATCTATGCCTCTACCAACAAGCCTAACGCTTCCGGTACTGCCCTGCTCGACAACCAAAACATGAAGCGCGGCACTAACTCTTACACCCAGACGGGTTATTATATCAAAAAACTTATCGACCCGTCGAAACGCGGCGGAACTCCAAACAGATACGCTCCTTACGAAGGCTCCGACCAAAATCTCATTGTTTTACGTTATGCCGAAATTTTGCTTACCTTTGCGGAGGCTAAAAACGAATTTTCAGGTCCCGATGCAAGCGTTTTTGCCGCTCTTAACGAGGTGCGAAAACGCGGCGGACTGCCCGAAGTGTCGGGTTTGAACCAATCTGACTTGCGCGAGCTGATACGCACGGAACGACATGTCGAACTTTGTTTCGAGAACAAACGTTATTTCGATATTATGCGCTGGCGCAAAGGCCCCGAAATTATCGGCAAAGATGTCTATGGTATTGATGTTACCTATACAATGGAAAACGGCGTAGCGACGCCACATTATAATAAGGTTCGCCTCGCCGTTAAATCGTTTGAAGCGCCTAAAAACTACCTCATGCCCATACCCGACGCCGTTACCGGTCGTAATCCTGCCTTGCTGCCAAATAACCAAGGATGGTAGGTTTTTAGTGGTTAGTGGTTAGTGGTAGGTTTTTAGTGGTTAGTGGTTAGTGGTTAGTGTCGCACGTCATTGCGAGGAACGAAGCAATCCAGCCCCCTTTCAACATCAAATTCACCGATTTCATTATCAAATTCGCCGATTTCAACATCAAATTCGCCGATTTCAATATTAAATTCATCGATTTCATTATCAAATTCGCCGAATTCAATATTAAATTCACCGATTTCAACATTAAATTCGCCGATTTCAACATTAAATTCGCCGATTTCATTATTAAATTCAACATTTTCAACATTCAAACAAACATGAAACAAATTTTTAAATTCTTATCCATTACTCTATTCGCATCTCTTTTCGGATGCATTGACGATGTTTCGGTTGATATTCCCGAAAACATTGACGTCGCAAACATCACCGGCTTAACCGTTTACAACGACGCACTGACCGTTTGCGCCACTAAAAGCGTCGTAATCAACAACGAAACCAACACCGTTAACGTTACCTTTAACGCGGCACAAAACCTTGCCAAACTGAAAGTTACGCTGACCGTCAGCGCCGGCTCTACCGTTACGGCTCCGCTTGGAACGTCTTTTCTTGACCTTTCGCAAAGCAAAAGCGTTACCATCGTCTCGCCAAGCGGTAAAGTAACAAACAACTGGACTTTGCAGTTCTTTAATCCTTAATAATCAACATTATGAAGATATGTTATTATCTCGTTTTAATGTTTTCTCTATGCTCTTGCAAGGCTAACGAAACAGATGCAAAGAACACCAACAAAGAAGACGGCGGCATTAAAGTCATTACGACAGATTTGCAGTCTAAAATCGACAAATGTTCCCAAACAGGCGGAGGCATCGTGTCTCTGCCGGCAGGTAATTACCTCTGCGGCACCCTTTATCTTAAAAGCAACGTTACGCTCAATCTCGAAAAGGGCGCCGTGCTTTTCGGTAGCCGCAATATCGCCGACTATCCCGAAAAAGGCAGACGCAAAGCGCTTGTTTTTGCCGAAAACGCTACTAATATCGCCATTACCGGTGAAGGCGAAATCAACGGCAACGGCGATGCTTTCACGCAGGCTAACAATGCTCCCGACAGACCCGTTTTGGTGCAGTTTTTCGACTGTAAAGACGTGATCGTTAATGGTATCAAAATGAAAAATTCGGGTTTTTGGACTTTCCGCTTTGTGCGTTGCGACGGTGTTGACATTGCTGATATCGACATCGAAAGCCACGTAAATTGGAACAACGACGGTTTTGACATCGAAAGTCGCAACGTTACTATTCGCAACTGCACCGTCAATACCGACGATGACGCACTTTGTTTCAAGAGCGAAGACCCTGATTTTACAGTCGAAAATATCATTGTTGACAGTTGTCGGCTGGCCTCAAACTGCAATTACATCAAGTTCGGCACTGCCAGTGCCGGAGGCTTTCGCAACGTAAAAGTCAGCAACTGCGTACTGACGAAATGCACTTCTTCAAACTATCGAACATGGGAAAAGACCGTCCCCGGCGTTACCGAACCGATAACCGGCATCGCCGGAATAGCCCTCGAAGTAGTGGACGGCGGCTTTATGGAAAACATTCACATCTCCGATATTGAGATGAACGACGTCCAGACGCCCGTTTTTATCCGTCTCGGCAGGCGCAAGGTATCCGATTTATCGTATCTTAAAAACGCTGTGATAGAAAATATTAAAGCCCTTTCCGTCAGTTATGTCGCAAGTTCGATAACCGGCGTGCCGGGATTGAGAGTAGAGGGAATAACGCTCCGCAACCTTGACTTGCGCCTCAAAGCAGGCGGAAAAGTTGCCGATACAGGACTGAACGTACCCGAAGCCGAAGCCTCGTATCCCGAAAACCGTATGTTCGGCGTAATGCTTCCCGCATCAGGTTTTTACATCCGCCATGCCGACAATATTTTGTTCGATAACGTCCGCCTGTCGTTTGTAGGCGGTCGCGAAGAGCGATATACTTTCGTAGCCGATGATGTTAACGGCTTGACTATCGGCAACTCCACATTGCAGGCGCCCGACGGTGATTTGCCCGTCTTCTTCTTCAAATCCTGCAAATCTCTCGACCTGTCCCGCAACCTGCAAATTTCAGGCTCTTATTCTTCTCTCTATCAAACAGACAACACTCCCGAATCGGAAATTTTAACATTCTCTCAACCCTTGCAGCGGTTTTAGAACCCTGCAAGCGGTTAGTATAACCTGCCAATGACGATTGCCCTGTACGTTATCTGCGTGTTATTACCCTAATTCATAATTCTTAATTCTTTTCACTATTTTTGCATTGTCTTATTAACAATCTCAATATGAAAAAGCCATTTATTTATCTTATTATCTTATGTTTATGTTCTTGTGCCAATAAATCGGTAGTGCTTTATGATTTGACTTGCGAGAACCTTGTCAATCCTTACGGTATCGCTACCGCCAAACCTCGTATCAGTTGGAAAATCAATGCTCAAAACAATGATGTGAAGCAGAAAGGATATCGTATCATTGTTGCTTCAAAACCTCAACTGCTCAATGAAGATAATGCCGACTTATGGGATTCCGGTATCGTTGAAGCGTCTGAATCAGTGCTGATTAAGTATGCCGGCAAAAAATTGTCGTCGGGAGATATGGCTTACTGGAAAGTGAAAATCGTTACCGACGACGGCACGGAAACGGGGTGGAGCAATGCCGCCTCATTCAGCGTCGGGTTGCTCGAAGCGTCGGATTGGAAAGGTTCTTACATCGGTTTCCCGAAAGAGAACGGCGACCCGCAATGTCCGCTGATGAGGAAGCAGTTTGACGTCGCTGCCAAACCGGTAACGGCATTAATTCATGTCAATTCGCTTGGTTATCACGAGATTTACATCAACGGCAAGCGTGTCGGCGACGAAGTGTTGGCTCCTGCCGTGTCGCAGTTCGATAAACGTTCGTTATCAAAGACTTATGATATAACGCAATATTTAGTTAAAGGTAAAAACGACCTCGTAGTGTGGTTAGGACGTGGCTGGTATCAGTCGGGGTTGCCGGGCGTTGTTTACGACGGTCCGCTATTGAAAGCACAGATAGTAACGACCGGCAAAGACGGCAAAAAAACCGTTGCGGCTCAAACCGACAATACATGGCAAGCGTCCGAAAGCGGCTATACGCTGACAGGCGATGCTACGTGGCGACCTCACAAATTCGGCGGCGAACGTATTGATGCAAATATCTGTCCGTCTGCGCTTTATACTACCGAAAACGATAAACGTCAATGGTTTCCGGCATTGGTTGTTAACGTTCCCAAACATGAGGTAACGCCACAAACCACAGAAGGCAATCGCACAAAAACAATATATAAGGCTCAAAATATCAAGCAGTTATCGGATACGGTATATCTTGTTGATTTCGGCAAATGCCTGACCGGACAGGTAGAGATAAACTTTCCGCAAATGACTAAAAACAAAGTTGTTACGCTGATTTTTTCGGACAATCTGAATAAAGACGGAAAACTTGCCGACCGCTATCAAAAAGATTACTATATCTCTTCCGGCTCCGGCAAAAAGAGAGAAACGTTCAAACATAAATTCAACTATCACAGTTTCAGGTATTTGGAAATATCAGGTTTGGAAAGCGCTCCGGCATTAGACGATATGAAAGCAATGCTTGTCGGCACCGATTTTCGCGACGCATCGTCGTTTGAATGCTCCGATCCCGACATGAACGCTATCCATGACATGCTCAAAAACACAGTTCAATGCCTCACACTCGGAGGCTATATGGTTGATTGTAACCATATTGAGCGGCTCGGATACGGTGGCGACGGACATGCCTCAACCGTTACGGCACAAACGATGTTCGACCTTGCCCCACTCTACTCCAACTGGCTGCGTGCGTGGGAAGACTGCATCCGCGACGACGGCGGTTTGCCGCATACCGCACCCAATCCGTATCCCGCAGGCGGTGGGCCGTACTGGTGCGCCTTTATCGTCAGCGCCCCATGGAGCGTCTATCGCAACTACGGCGACATTAGTGTACTTGAACATTATTATCCTGTTATGCTTCAATGGTTGCAATATGTTGATAAATACACTGTTGACGGTTTACTTCGCCGCTGGCCGGATAATAATTACCGTAATTGGTATCTCGGCGACTGGGCTACTCCCAAAGGCATCAATCAAACACTTCCCGAAACGATTGATTTGGTTGATAATTGCGTTATCAGCGAATGCTATACGATGCTCGAAAAAATCGCCCGCCTGCTTGACAAAAACGATGATGCCGCTCTTTTTGCAGAACGAAAAAAAATACTTAACGAACTGCTTCACAGCACATTCTTTAATGTGGACAGCGCTGTTTATGCCACCGGGACACAGATAGATATGGTCTATCCGATGCTTACCGGCGCTACGCCCGACAGTCTGACGAAAGATGTTGAAAATAAACTGTTTACCGAAACCGCTAATCGTTTCAACGGTCATCTCGCTACCGGTCTTGTCGGCGTTCCTGTCATTACCGAATGGACTGTCAATACGGGTAACGTTGATTTTATGTATAACATGCTGAAAAAGAGAGAATATCCGGGTTATCTCTACATGCTCGACAACGGCGCTACGGCAACATGGGAACACTGGAACGGCGAACGTAGCCGCATTCACAACTGTTACAACGGCATCGGTTCGTGGTTTTATCAGGCGCTCGGCGGCATTCGCCTTTCGGATGACGCGCCGGGGTACCGCAAAATCATTATCCAACCGCAAATACCGGCAGGCGTTACATGGGCTAAAACAACCAAAGAAACGCCATACGGCACGGTTTCGACTTCTTGGCGGTTGAACGGCAAAGTGTTTGAGATGGAAGTAATCATCCCCATCGGCTCTACGGCTGTTGTAATCACACATCAGGCCGTTAATAATCTTACCGTCAACGGTTCACCATCGAATGCCCAAAACGTTGAGCTTCCAAGCGGAAAATATTTAATGTCTTATACAATTGTATCCGAATAACGCACAAGGTATATACACGAGCCGTTGTTTTCGATTGTTTCATTAATGCAAAAATAACAAAAAAAACACACTTAACAAAATTTCCGAAACTATTTTTAACTTTTTCCACATATTTTATTGAATTGATAAAATTTTTCTCAATAATTTAGGTTGTCATAAAGTTACAACAAGAGGTAGCCTATCTATATATTATTCTATTAAAAAGGGGCAACAAATCTTCAGTAACTCCAATTATATCTGTCGAATGTAAATAATCGGTAGCGATATATTTACCCCATTTACAGTTCTGTCCAAATATGAAATAATTATTAAATGGCATTTCAACTAAAACTGCAGAGAT